>JAZLAD010000034.1:0-3397 GCA_045613005.1 Acutalibacteraceae bacterium
ATGTATTCGAAGAAATGTGTAAAACCCCTATTGAAGAAGACCTTTTATTAAGCGAGTATGGTGTTTATGATTTTACGGGGGAAGATTTGTTTTACTATGACTTAGTAAGACAATATCCTGATGGGGAAGACGAATATTTTCAGTTACGAGTAAGTATAATGTTCTCTCTTGATGAAGAGAATCGTTCCCTTGAAGATACTTTATGGAGCGATGATTCTGATGAAAACTTTTTTGAATATATAAAAAAATCTGATGGATATGCATACGCAAAAGCACATAAATTTAAGTCTATTGATATAAGAATAGATCAAACTTAATGTTATTGTTTGAAAACCTTCGGTTTTCGTCCAGTTCTTTTTCGGACACGAATGACAGAAAAACTCCTTGTTCAAAAGAACAAGGAGTTTTTCAGTTATATTCGCCTGTGGCGAGTTATATTGAGCTTCGCTCAGTTATATTTGCTTCGCAAGTGATATTCGCTTCGCGAGTAAAAGGGCGAATATAATATCACTTTTGCCAAAGGCAAAAATATCACTATGCCGAAAGGCGTAATATCACTCTGTGCGCAGCACAGAATATCACTAATCCCTTGCCCCTTCGCCTTGATTTTTCACCGCTTTTGTTTTGTAATGCATCTAAATTGTGGCAAAAAGGCAGTTTCCACAATTCGTTTATATGAAAGTGAATTTGTTAAAAAATTATCCTTTATCTTTTTTGTGTTGTATATACTTAAAAGATAAAGGGTTTTTATATTTTATTTTCTAAAATTTACCATTTTCGTATATAATTATACACCAATCGTCAAATTTGATAATTATTTTTGCTAAATTTTGTCTAAAAAGCGCATAATAAAGGTCAAAATTTTTATTGACATTTTTATTTGTTATAATGTAAAATACAACCAACAAACATTTTGGGAAGAGGATGTTTGTTGAAATTCATTACAAAAGAGGTGCTTTATGAAAAAGAAAAAACACAGCAAAATAATATCGGTGATTTTATCGGTGCTGATACTGGCATCGGTAATAGTGCCGGGAACGGCTCTAACCGTTTTGGCTGAAGAAACGTTCCCCGCGCCGATATTAAGTCAATCCCCAGAGCTTTTAAAGGAATTTGCAACGACCGACGTTACAATTCCAACCACAGCATTTTCGGAAAACTATATCCCAAACTTTTCAGGTACAGTGGAGTCAGGAGCCCCTGTTATCGCTTCTGTAACGGAACAGGCAGGTCCTAATGACAGTATATCAATTTACGGTACATCATTTTTAGATGCTAAGGTGTATGCCTATGGCCTTATTGACGGCAAAGGTGTCATAAAGCATCTTGGTGTTACCTCTCAAAGAGAAGATTTTATTAACGCTGTTATTGATGCTTCCTTTGATTACAGTATGTATATTGTTTGGGTTAAGGGAGCAGACGGAAAATTAAGTGCTCCTGTAAGAGTTAATGCGCCGAAACTTAACTGGACAAGCGCTACTAAGGTATCAGCTGGTTCTGAGCTTAGAATTTACGGCAAATTTCTAACAACCAATAACATAGACGGCGAAAACGCACAGTCTAACGTATTTTTGACCGACGGCAGTACATATTATACAGCTACTGTAACCGAGGCAACACCCTATAGATTGACCGTTACTCTTCCTGCAACTCTGGCAAACGGTGATTATAAGGTTTTTGTACACAACGGTCACGGCGGCGACTACGGTTGGTCTAACAGTTTATCAATAGAAATAAATTCTACTGCAGGTAGTTTTTGGCAGACCGACAGTTCTTACACTAAAACTGTAACAGTCACAAACGGATATGCTACCGACGATGATATCAAAAATGCAATAAACAGTGCTAGTGCTGGCGGTACAATTTATTTCCCCGCAGGTACCTACGTAATAAGAGATAAGATTACTGTATCTAAGAGCCTTCGCTTTGTCGGTGCTAGTAAGGATTCTGTTAAAATCGTAGCAGTATTTGCCCAGACGCAGAGTGCCAACGATGCTTTAGGCTACGGTGATTTAAACGTAAATGGCGGCGCTACCGCGGCCTTTGAGGTTAGTGCTACGCCTTGCGAATTCTCAAACCTTACATTCTTAGATTACGTTAGCGGTTCAACCCTTTACAGCGGTGTTTCTGCGCCTGAAAACTACAATATAGACTATGCCCACGGTATGTTCATTAAGGCAAACAACACAACCGATACAGGTGAATCCGGTCTACTTAAAATTGATAATTGTAACTTTACCATACAGCGAGTACATAGCGATGCAAAAAATTGCGTGTATCTTAGTTCGGCTAAGCAGGAGGAGTATCACACACGGTTTGAAAGCGAATATGATTTTTATAGCAGAAGCGCTTATGCCAGTGCTCCGCTTTGGATCGAAACCGACCACACAGAAATTACAAACTGCTATTTTGAAACACCTAAGGAAATAATTACAAGAGGTATGCATAACGGTTACATTCACGACAATACCTTTATCGGTACTTGGATAATAGCGGGAAATAGCGGACCTGCCGCAATCCACGATAATCAAACACAAAACCTCGATATAAGTAACAACACTATTAAGGGTATGGATGAGATAACCGACCCAGACGGCTATGTTGTAACGGGCGACCAGACTTATGCTCGTACTATTGTTTTACAAAAGACTTTAGGCGTTGCTAAAAATCAGTATATAATGAATAACAACATATCCCGTGTAGGTGAACTTAACTATAACTCAGGTGAGCATATTCTTTTTGAAGAAGAGGGTGTAACATACGTAGGTAAAGTAACCCTTTCAAACAATAATAAAACCTTGCAACTTAAGGATATGCCAACTGATAAGTGGACAAGTGATAACAAATTTGAAGGCTACGTTACAGGCGATAACGGACAGATAAAGCCTGCAGGATACTCAAGAAACGTAGTAGGTCAGGTTGTTATCATATCAAAGGGTAGAGGAGCAGGTCAGTGGAGAACTGTTCAAAGTGTTGCGGCTGACAGAACAATAACAATCGATAGAGCTTGGGACGTTCAGCCTGATCAAAACAGCACTTTTGTTGTGGCACCCGGTTTTATTACACCCGTTGTCTATAACAACACTATCGAAGGACCTAAGATGTACTATAAAAATTACAATTCAACCAATGGTGTGAACGCCTATGGAACTTTGGTTGGAACCGTAATTGATAGAAATAACTTCTCGCAAATGCAGGCAGGTCTAGCTCTCAACCCACACTATAATATGAAGAGTTATACCTATAACGGCAACACAGTTTCGGTTGATTTTGGATTTGTTATGTATGCCGACCTTCTTGTTATGAACAACACTATAACCGATACTCGCTACGGTATATGGAACTTCCCTTCCATAACACTCAGCGGTATTGATGCTTCGGACGAAGAAGCTCCTGT
>JAZLAD010000035.1:0-2568 GCA_045613005.1 Acutalibacteraceae bacterium
TTAGAGAATGGGTTTCATCATACGGCTTTTTAGGAAAACTCATATACGTAGGTATGGTAACGCTTCAGGTAGTGTTTGCCATAATTCCAGGTGAGCCTGTTGAAATTGGCGGAGGTTATGCCTTTGGTGCACTTGAAGGAACGGTACTTTGCCTTGTTGGTATAACTATAGGCAGTATGATAGTGTTCTTCTTTGTTAGAACCTTAGGTGTCAGGGTAGTAGAGGTGTTTTACCCAATTGAAAAAATACGAAAACTAAAATTTCTTCAAAATACCGAGCGATTAAACGTCATAACTTATATTATTTTCTTTATGCCCGGCACTCCTAAAGATTTGCTAAGTTATTTCATAGGGCTTACTAATATGAAATGGCAAACCTGGTTTTTTATAAGCTTCTTTTCAAGAATCCCTTCAGTGCTGACTTCGACGCTAAGCGGCAGCGCACTTGGTGAAGAAAATTATTCGGCGGCAATAATTGTTTTTGCTATAACGATTGTTTTAAGCATAATAGGCATTATAATCTACCATATTACCTGCAAAAAACATAGCACGTAAAAAATGCACTATCCTGTGGATAGTGCATTTTAGTTTAACTAATTTTTCTTATCGGTTATTTTAAAGGTATTAAGTCCGTTGTTATCGCTTTTTAGCGTTATAGCCATACTTGACTGAGTGCTTGTGTAACCTTTAGGAACGGTATGTGTCAGTGTATAATCACCAAACGGCATACCTTCAAGCTTTAATTTGCCGGAAGCATCGGTTGTGCCAACCGTATATTCCTTGCCTGTATTTTTCTTTGTGGCCTTGAATGTAACACCTGAAATTCCGTTTCCGTCTTGGTCGGTAAGGGTTAAATCAAGACAAGCCGCAAATCTGATATTCAGCGGTGGGGTGATTACGTATATCGGCCACTGTGGGTCAGGACCAAAATGCATACGCTCAACCGAGCAAAACTCAGGACCGTTTTCGTTGCCAACGTGGTATACCCAATGGTTGTTGTTTTTGTATCCTGCGTATACGCAAACGTGTGAGCCATAGTCAGCCTTGTTTCGAGCATCACAGAAAAGGAGTATCGAACCAATCGGTATTTCCGATTCAGGACGGAAATTTATAAATCCTGCACTTGTCTTTGATGCGGTAAAGCCTATTGTTTTAGAATATCCCTTAGCCACCCAATCGAGCGCCGCCTTGCGCCATTGCTCCGCTTTATAATAGATAGCGGGTTTAGTAAGGAAAGAGGTATCAATTCCCGCAACGTTTGGCAGATAGTTGAAATAAACATAGTTTACGTAGGTAGCGCAAACAAGACCGCCTTTTCTAACAAATAGGTCAATATCGGGTTTTCCATCAGCCGTAGTTTCATATCCCATAGCATAACCCTGATAGCCTATTTGTGAAAGCCAACCCTTGCCACGCTTTTGTGAGGCTAAAACGTAAATCCACATAAGACCGTCGGCTCTGTGCTTTTCTATGTTGTAGCCTGTGTATACCAATGAGTCCATAAATATATTATCGTCAATATCTATGTTGGATGAATATTCGTAATTAATTTCGGTATATTTTGGCGGATTAGTAGGCGGTGTACCTTGTGAATGTGAAGTATTTCCCGAAGGCGTATTTGACGATGTATTACTGTTTACAGGTAGCTTTGAAGAAACCTGAGTGTCAGAAGATGCGTCGTTGGACGAAGCGTTTTGTGAACTGCTTTCAGAAGAAGTAGTGCTGTTATCCAGAGGCTTAGAAGAACTGCTTGAATTGTCACCGTTTTCTTTGCCGCAACCTGCCGCAGAAACAATTATACACAAAGCTAATAAAAGACATAAAATTCTCTTTTTCATAACTTACCTCGTTTTTATCTTGAATTTTCAACCACACCATTCTACAATAAAAAACAATATAAGTCAAGGCATAAAAACTTATATAAATAGACTTGATTTTAGTAAAACATTGGTATATAATAGTCTAAGAAAATTTTATTTTAAATGGAGGAAATTAAAATGTTAGTTTCTGCAAAAGAAATGCTTACAAAAGCAAAAGCCGGCAAGTATGCTGTAGGTCAGTTCAACATTAACAACCTTGAATGGACCAAGGCTATTCTTCAAACTGCTCAGGAGTTAAACTCCCCTGTAATTCTCGGTGTATCTGAGGGCGCAGGTAAGTATATGTGCGGCTATACCACAGTAGTTGGTATGGTAAAGGGTATGATCAATGAGCTCGGTATCACAGTTCCTGTTGCTATCCACCTTGACCACGGTAGCTATGAAGCAGCTAAGAAGTGTATCGAAGCAGGCTTCTCTTCTGTAATGTTCGACGGTTCACATTATCCAATCGAGGAAAACATTGAAAAGACTAAGGAACTTGTTGAAACCTGTAATAAATTAGGTCTCTCCCTAGAGGCTGAGGTTGGCGCTATCGGCGGTGAAGAAGACGGCGTTATCGGCGGCGGCGAAGTTGCTGATCCTAAGGAATGCAAGATGATCGCTGATTTAGGCGTTACAATGCTAGCAGCTGGTATCGGTAACATTCACGGTAAGTATCCAGCAAACTGGGGCGGCTTAAGCTTTGAGAC
>JAZLAD010000036.1:0-2170 GCA_045613005.1 Acutalibacteraceae bacterium
CAGTACCGCTTTATCTACTATTAAATCGGGTAGCACCTCTTTTAATTGCTCTACTGTTACAGCACCTGGTCTAAGAAGTCTTGGCGTATTACCAAAAAGCGCTACTACGGTAGACTCAACACCTACCTCACAGTCACCGCCCATTACTACCGCATCCACTCTAGTATCAAGGTCCAATAGGGTGTGATAGGCTGTTGTGGGACTGGGCGACCCTGAAAGGTTAGCCGATGGGGCTGCTAGCGGCAATCCGCTTTTTTTGATTATATCTCTAGCCGTTTTGTCTGAAGGCATTCTCACAGCAACGGTTCCAAGTCCCGCAGATACACTTTCTGCTATGTTTTCAGATTTTTTAAGCACCATTGTAAAGGGACCGGGCCAAAAGCGCTTAGCACACTCAATTGCCTTTTCGGGTATTTCACTTGCAACTAAATTTAGCATATCTATATCGCTGATATGAACTATCAACGGATTGTCCTGAGGTCTGCCCTTTGCGACAAACACTTTTTTTATCGCCTCGTCAGAAAAAGCTGAGGCGGCAAGACCGTATACCGTTTCGGTGGGTATAGCAACAATACCGCCGTTTTTTAGCAGCTCGGCGGCTTGGTTTATTGCTTTTTCGTAATTACCGTTTATAATATCCAGTCTTTTGGTGTTCATAAAATTCTTCCTGTTAGTTATTTTCGCTATCCTTTAGCGCTTCGGTTCTGTAATAGGTTGTAAGCGCATCTATAACGTCCTCAAGGTCGCCGTTCATAATAGAGTCTAATTTATAGAGTGTAAGACCTATTCTGTGGTCGGTAAGTCTGCCCTGTGGGAAGTTATAGGTTCTAATCCTTTCACTTCTGTCGCCTGTACCTACCTGAGCACGACGGTCTGACGCTATAGCCGCATCGTGCTCCTGCTTTGCCGCATCGTAAAGACGGGCTCTGAGCACCTTTAGTGCTTTGTCCTTATTCTTAAACTGACTGCGCTCGTCCTGACATTCAACTACCGTGCCTGTAGGAATATGGGTTACACGGATGGCAGATGAGGTTTTATTGATGTGCTGACCGCCAGCACCTGATGAACGGAAGGTATCAATTTTAAGGTCGGCAGGGTTTATATAAACCTCAACGTCGTCTGCCTCAGGCATAACCGCTACGGTTACGGTTGAGGTGTGAATTCTGCCTTGAGTTTCGGTATCGGGAACACGCTGTACACGGTGTACGCCGCTTTCATACTTGAACTTCGAATAAGCGCCCGCACCCTCTATCATAAAGCTTACTTCCTTACAACCGCCAAGCTCTGTTTCGTTTAGGTTGGTAACGTCTACGGTGTAGCGTTTGCTCTCGGCATACATCGAGTACATTCTGAAAAGACTTGCCGCAAAGAGTGCCGCCTCTTCACCGCCTGCACCGCCTCTGATTTCAACTATTACGTTTTTATCGTCGTTAGGGTCTTTAGGGAGTAAAAGAATTTTAAGCTCGTCGCTGGTAGTGGCTATTTTTTCTTTTGCCTCCAGCATTTCTTCCTCTACAAGCTCCTTAAAGTCTTTGTCAAGACCGCCTGCGGCCAAAAGTTCACTTGCTTCCTTTTCAGCCTCTACTGCACTTCTGTATTCACGGTATTTTTCAACTATAGGGGTCAGTTCACTATGCTCCTTCATAAGCTTTGTGAAAAGCGCATTGTCGGTTACAACCTCAGGTCGTGTAAGCTCAACACCTATTTGCTCATAGCGGCTTTCTACTGCCGATAATTTTTCAAACATACTATTCTCCTGCACGTACTATTTTTTTAATATTTTTCTCTACCTTGCTTCGAGGCAGCATAACCTCTCTGCCGCAAGAATCACAGCGGATTTTAATATCCATTCCAATTCGAAGGACGGTAAAATCCACGCTTCCGCAAGGGTGCTTTTTCTTCATTATCAGCTTATCGTTAAGTCTTATATCCAAAATAACCACCCTTACACATATTTATTCAATTTATTATATTACAAATTTAAATTAAAGGCAATATTTTCTTGATAAAAAGTATAAATAATGTTAAAATGTATAGGTACAAATTGTATTTAGGGGATTAGTTTTATGGACACAGTTAAAATTCTTCATTGTGCTGACCTGCATATAGGCGCACAGGAAAGTTTTTTAGGCGAAAAATCACTTAGCAGAAGGCTTGAAACTCTGCTTAC
>JAZLAD010000037.1:0-3765 GCA_045613005.1 Acutalibacteraceae bacterium
TATGAAATCTATCTCGCAGTTTGCTACGGTTGAGGTCAGCAACGCTTTGTACGTCTCGAGGTAATCCTTCCTGATATAATTCAGCTCCATTGTAATACCGTCGTTATACTTTATCGTGGCATCAATGAAAATTCCCTCGTCGCAGGAAAAAAGGCCTATTCTTGAAATCTCTTGGCTCTGTTTTTCATTTAGCGAAAGCTTATTGTTCATTTCGTTATAAACCTCTTGAGCAGAGTGTGTATTGTCGAATACAACGTATTCCACATTGCCGTAATAGAGGGTTTTATAATCGTCTGAAAAGCTAACCTTTACGTTGGGTTTTAAAATTATATCGTCGCCGTTTGCCAGCACAGGAAATGCTAAGCAGGAGGCAAGAAGCAAAACAGTAATTATTAAAGCTATAATTTTTTTCATATTGTTTTCCTCCTTATGCCAGATTTAACTTACGGTCTAACATTCTGTACTGTAGAGTGTAAAGAATAAGGCACAGTACAGAAATGAAAAGAATAATACCAAAGCCTATCAGACTTATACTTAACGGTGCTAAAGATTCAGGAATTCTATCAAGATAATCCACTACTGCATCCACACCGAAAAGCAAAAACATTTGCAGTATAAATGTAACCGTGCTGTTGATAGCGTAATAGATACCGATAGCAAGTATTACACGCGCCTTTCTGGCTATTGTTGAAGCAAAGGTAATGCAGAAGAATAAAAACAGATTGCCAAAAGCTGCGGCTAACACACCTATTATTAAGGCTTCTATCATATAAACAATATCATATACCGAAATATCCTTAAAAAACTCTTTAAATAAATCAGCAATATACTGAATTACCTCTTTTGTAAAAAGCTCTTCCCATAAAGCGATAACTAACATACCGAATACGCCTAAGGTTATAACGGTTGACGTGGCAATATTTAAAATAGTGCCTGATATAACCTTGGAATTTAGTTGTGTATGGATTTTAACAGGAAGCGTAAAGGTGAGATAGCCCTCGTCGCTGAAAAAGTTTCGGTAATACCTTATAAATACCAGAATTATTGATATAACAAGAAATGCAGCCATCGCCACGTAGCTTAAAATCACCAACAATATTGAAGACGTGCTTATTATTTCGGGAAGTTCACGCTCGAGTGACTCAATAAACGCTTTCAAGCAAAAACCGCCCACAATCGATAATGAAAGGCAAACCGCTGCCGCAATCCACCAATATTTGAAAATAAATCTTAAATCATATTTTAATAGCTTCTTTAACATTTGAACGCCTCCCTGAAAAGCTCATCGATAGATTTACCGTAAGCGTTGCGTGTTGCCTCGACATTTCCTGAGCTGAGAATTTTACCGCCATAGCTTAAAAATACAAAGTCATCAAGCACCTGCTCAACGTCGGTTATGAGGTGGGTTGTGATTATGATTGAAGCCTCAGGATTGTAATTGCTCACAATGGTACTAAGGATATACTCTCGCGCCGCAGGGTCAACACCCGCAATTGGCTCGTCAAGCAGATATAGCCCCGCATTTCTTGACATTACAAGTATTAACTGCACCTTTTCCTTAGTGCCCTTCGATAGAGTTTTAAGCTTTGCCTCGGGATTTATATTAAGGTCATTAAGCAGCTTATAGGCGCGCGCTTTATCAAAATCAGCATAAAACTCCTCGAAAAAGGTTATAAGTTGTGAAACCTTCATCCAGCTGTTAAAATATGTTCGCTCGGGCAAATAAGAAACAATTGCCTTACTGTTTTCACCTACAGGAAAACCGCCCACCAAAATTTCACCCGAATCGGGCTGAAGAAGACCGCAAACAAGCTTCATAAGGGTAGATTTTCCGCAACCGTTTGGTCCTAAAAGGCCTATGATTTTGCCCGACGGAATTTCAAGACTTAAATTTTCCAGTACGGGTTGGTTACGTTTATACGATTTGGTCAAATTTTTGCATTCTAGAATGTTCATTTGCACACCTTCTCTATCATATTTATAATTTCGTCTTTGCCAACAGAGAGACTGTCACATTTTTTAATAAAACTTATAACAATATCCTCAATAAGCTGTTTGCGGCAACTTTCAATAACCAAGGCATCATCAGTAACATAACGGCCGACCGTTCCCTGTGAAACTACAAGACCTTTGCTTTCAAGCTCTAAAAAAGCGTGTTGTACTGTATTGGGATTTACAGCAGCCTGCATTGCGAGTTGACGAACCGTGGGTAGTTGTTCACCTGCTTTATACTCGCCTGATAGCACCGATGCGGTAATTCGGTGTGCGATTTGCAGATAAACAGGTTTATCGGAAGTAAAAGTCCATGCCATCTAATCACCTCTTGTATTATTGTACTAGTATAATAATACAAGATTTTTCCTGTTTTGTCAATATTTTTTTAAAGGCTGGTATTTGGCATACTTTATAAATAAAAAAGACCCGAGATTTCTCTCGAGTCGGCTTGTTGTTCTAGGTAAAAGCACAGGCTGGGGGTTTAACCCCGAGCCTGTTAAACATTTTATGAAAACTGTGAATTGTAAAGTGTACTGTAAAATCCGCCAAGCTTTAAAAGTTCCTCGTGATTTCCCTGTTCGGTTACAGTTCCGTCGCGCACAACCAAAATGGTATCTGCATTTTGAATGGTGGAAAGGCGGTGCGCTATTACAAAAGAGGTTTTATCCTTCATAAGCTCGTTCATCGCCTGCTGAATTTGAATTTCGGTGTGTGAGTCAACGTTTGAGGTTGCCTCGTCAAGTATCAGCATCGGAGCCTTTGACAGCATAGCACGGGCAATTGTTATTAGCTGTCTTTGACCCTTTGAAATGTTAACGCCGTCGTCCGAAATAACGGTGTCGTAACCGTCGGGAAGACTCTCAATAAAGGAATGGATTTTAGCTGCCTTTGCCGCGGCGATAACCTCATCCTTCGTAGCATCCTCTCTACCATAGGCAATATTATCATATACAGTGCCGCTAAAAAGCCACGTGTCCTGTAACACCATAGTATATGCGCTCCTAAGTGACTCACGCTTTATTTTTAGCGAGGGTATACCATCGATACGGATTTCGCCCGAGTCCACATCATAAAAGCGCATAAGCAGATTAATAATTGTGGTTTTACCCGCCCCCGTAGGACCTACTATTGCTATTGTCTGACCGCTTGTAGCCCTTAGACTTACGTTCTTTAATATGGTTTTATCCGGCACGTAGCCAAATGTGATAGACTCAAAATCTACGTTGCCCTCTACCTTCTCTAGCTCTACAGCATCGGGTAAATCGGCCTTTTCGGGCTCCTCGTCAAGCACTCTGAAAACGCGCTCTGCCGCAGAAATTGCCGACTGAAACTCGTGCAGAATATTTGAAAACTCGTTTATAGGGCCCGCAAATTTCCTTGAATACTGCACAAACTGTGCCACGCCGCCGAGCGTTATAAACAAGGCAGAGCCTGCGGCGATAACGCCGTTTTGCGAGTACATATAAAGCGCGCCGCCGAAAACGGCTATAAGCGCTATTGACACGTTGTTAATCATATTGATACTAGGAAAGAGTAGCGCCGCGTTATATTCTGCATCGTAGCAAGCCTTCATAGCCTCCTCGTTATGCTTGTTAAAGCGGCCGCAAATCACCTTTTGTCTTCCATAGGCTTCAATACTTCGAGCGCCCGACAGCATTTCCTCGGCGTAACCGTTAAGCTCGCCGTATTTTTTAGACCTTGCACTAAAGAGTGGTCGCACCTTTTTCGAACGATAGCGTGTGAAAATGATTGAAACCGGCACGGTGAAAA
>JAZLAD010000038.1:0-3618 GCA_045613005.1 Acutalibacteraceae bacterium
CATCTGGCTTGTATAGCTGTTCTCGTTATCATACCAAGAAACAACCTGTACTTCATAAAGATCGTCAGAAATCTTAGATACCATTGTCTGAGTAGCATCAAAGAGTGAACCGTAACGCATACCGATAACGTCGGAAGAAACGATTTCATCCTCGTTGTAGCCAAAAGAAGCAGAAGCAGCAGCCTTCATAGCAGCGTGGATGCCTTCCTTAGTTACGTCTGTACCCTTAACAACAGCAGTAAGGATTGTGGTAGAACCTGTAGGTACAGGAACACGCTGGGCAGAACCGATGAGCTTGCCGTGAAGCTCAGGAATTACAAGACCGCTAGCCTTTGCAGCGCCTGTAGAGTTAGGAACGATGTTTGCAGCACCTGCACGTGCACGGCGGAGGTCACCCTTTCTGTGAGGACCGTCAAGAATCATCTGATCGCCTGTGTAAGCGTGGATAGTGCTCATGATACCGCTCTGAATTGGAGCATACTCGTGAAGAGCCTTAGCCATAGGAGCTAAGCAGTTTGTTGTGCAAGATGCAGCAGAGATGATTTTGTCATCAGCTGTAAGAGTCTTCTCGTTTACAGAGAAAACGATTGTAGGAAGATCGTTACCTGCAGGAGCAGAAATAACTACCTTCTTAGCACCAGCATCGATATGAGCCTGTGCCTTGTCCTTTGAGCAGTAGAAACCTGTGCACTCGAGAACTACGTCTACACCGATTTCGCTCCAAGGAAGCTCAGCAGCGTTAGCCTTAGCATAGATTTTAAGAGTTTTGCCGTCAACTGTGATTGTACCTGCCTCATCGTCAGCAGAAACGGTGTGAAGATTTTCACCTATGAAACCACAGTAACCGCCCTGTGCTGTATCATACTTTAAAAGATTAGCAAGCATAGAGGGCTTTGTAAGGTCGTTGATAGCTACTACATCGTAACCCTCAGCGCCAAACATTTGACGGAATGCAAGACGGCCAATACGGCCAAAACCATTAATTGCAACTTTAACCATTTTAGAGAAACCTCCTAAATTTTTTATCGCATTATATTTTACCCTAAAACCCAAAATTTTTCAAGAACTTTTGTGTATTTTTTCAAGTATTTTTCATTTTTCGGCTATATTGGTACAATACTTAGTGTGAAGAGAGTAAGAAATGTGCAATTTTTACCTAAAAATGACAAATTTAAAGCGCTGCCCGACAATTGTAAATTAACTTTTCTGCCTGTCTCATTCCATCAACCGCGGCAGACATAATTCCACCCGCATATCCTGCACCCTCACCGCAAGGATATAGCCCTTCTAGTGACGTTGAATATCCCTTATCGTTTCTTACTATTCTTACAGGTGACGAGCTACGTGTTTCGGGCGCTGTAATTACAGCATCATCTGTGTCAAAGCCTTCTATAATTTTACCAAAGCGCTTTATTCCCTCTTTTAAGCTTTCGGTTATAAATTCAGGATAAATGCTATCTAAATCGCACAGTCTGTAATCAGGCTTCACAGTGGGCTTTACATTTCCGATACAGGCTTCTTTTCCATATACAAAACAGCCGACGGTTGATACTGGTACAGCACCGTCTCCAAGCGCATAAGCCTTGCGCTCTATTCTCTGTTGCAAATCACAGCCTGCCAAAACATAGCTTCCCTCGATATCAGATGGGTCAACACCTACAAGCAGTGCACTGTTAGCATTAACGCCGTCACGTTTGCTGTTGCTCATACCGTTTACTGCAAGAGCACATTTTTCACTTGAAGCGTTAACAACCTCACCGCCCGGACACATACAAAAAGTATATACACCTCTACCGTTTTCAAGGTGCACCGCCATCTTGTAATCGGCGGCTTTAAGTGCTTTATACTCGGCATATTCACCGTAAAGTGCTTTGTTTATATCGCTTTGCAAATGCTCGATTCTAACCCCCATTGCAAACGGCTTTCTCTCCATAGTAACACCCTTTTTGTACAGCATTTTAAAGGTGTCTCGAGCAGAGTGACCAATACTTAAAACAAGATTGTCGCAGGGTAAATTTTCTCCGTTTACGGTTATTGATTTTAGTCTGTTTCCCTCGAAGGTGATATCCTCAAGCTTTGAGTTAAAACGCACCTCACCGCCGCAGAGAATTATCTCTTGCCTTATGTTTTTTATAACTTTTTTCAGCACGTCTGTACCAATATGCGGCTTTGCGTCGGTAAGTATATTTTCATTAGCACCGAATTCATAAAAGGTTTTTAAAATTTCTCTTGATCGGTCGTCTTTTATACCTGTGTTTAACTTGCCGTCTGAAAATGTACCTGCACCGCCCTCGCCAAACTGAACGTTAGAATTTAAGTTTAGCTCTTTACCGCTAAAAAATGCTTCTACCGCTTTCGTTCGGTTATCAACGTCCTCGCCGCGCTCGATTACTATGGGTCTAAGTCCCGCTCTTGCAAGAACTAATGCGGCAAAAATGCCCGCAGGACCAAAGCCTACTATTACAGGACGGTTTTTGGGGGTAAAATCCGCCCTTTCCCATACGTATTTTTTCTCTGATAAGAGCGATGCGTTTTTTAAATTTTTTACAATTTTTTGCTCGTTCAGTGATGTTTTTGCAGTTATTGAACAACAAAAATGAAGGTCGCTTTTTCTTCTGGCATCCACCGATTTTTTGTAAAGATTTGCCGAAATTATATCCTTTTCCTTAATTTTCAGCTGTTTTGCCGCTATGGGAATTAAATTGTTAAAATCGGTATCCAGTGATAATTTTACGTTGTTTATAATAATCATTTTTCTACCTTAAATCGTTCATTATCGACTCGGCGGCGCAAAAGGCGCTTGACCAAGCCCACTGAAGATTAAATCCTCCGCAGTCACCGTCGATATCAAGGATTTCACCTATTGCATAAAGTCCCTTATCCTTTTTTGACATCATGGTTTTATTATCAAACTGACAGGTATCAAGACCGCCTGCCGACACTTGAGAATTATCAAAGCCCGTGGTTCCTGTAACCTCAAAGCTAAGGCCTTTAATAAGCTCTGCAAGTTGTTTTAAATCAGTATTTTTCAAAGTATCGACACTATCCGATAGCCTTTTGTTTATAAGTTTAATAAGGGCTTGTCCCACCCTCTTATTAAGCATTCCTGTAAAGAATTCTTCAAGCGTTCTGCCGCGGAGCGCATACACTCTGAATTCAAGCATTTCAAGTAGGTTTTTAAGTGAATATTCGGGCATAAGATCAAGAGAAATTTGCTTTTTACTATTTGTTCTTTCCACGCATCTTGAAATCTGTAAAATCGGAGGGCCTGATAGACCGTACTCACAAAACAGCACCTCACCAAACTCACTTCTTATCGCCTTACCGCCGCTTAAAATAGTGGCGTTGGCATTGACCTTTATACCCTTTAGTGATTTGGTAAGGCTATTTTCGGTTTTAATCTGCACTATAGCGGGCGTTACCGCAATTCCTTTATACCCCTTTTGCTTTAAAAGCCTGAAGAGTGAACCGTCGCTGCCGATTTTCTTACCGCCCGAATAAAGTCCCGCAGCACAGACTACGTTCCTAGCTTTTACAGTATTGTTTTCACTTTTTATTGCGTATGAATCTTTAGTTTTTTCTATATCCTCTACCTTGAAACCAAGTAAAGTTTCAACA
>JAZLAD010000039.1:0-2542 GCA_045613005.1 Acutalibacteraceae bacterium
TTTTCAAGAGAATTAAAGGTTGCCTTATACTTCATAGCAAGACTCTGATAGATGCAACGCATAATCTCACCACGGGTTTGCGGAACGTACTGACCTGTTCTCTCACAGTATTCGCAAACACGCTTTGGAAGGTTTCCTGCCTTTTCAAAGGATGGGTCGTCAACGTCGATAAAGCACTTAAACGGCTCACTGGCTAACGCTTCTTTTTCAAGCGTATCAAAGCCTACCTCAACGCCCTCTCTGCGCCATTGACGGCGAGACTCCTGAATAAGCCAAAGACCGATAATATTTTTAAGGAACCTTGTTCTTCCCTCAAAGCCCATCTCGTTTGTAAAGTTAGCCTCAGCGGCTTCCTTTGTAAGAATTGGTGCGGGGGACTCGATACCAAACAGACTCCAGGTGCCACAGCTTATATATACGAAATCATCGTTAAGGCTTGGTGTTGCCGCAACAGCAGAAGCGGTATCGTGACAAGCAACTGCGATAACAGGAACCTTTTCACAGCCTAGTTCCTCGCAAAGCTCATCGGACAGCATACCGTAAACCGAGCCCGATTTAACGATAGGTGCAAAGATATTTCTAGGCAAACCTAATCTATCAATTAACTCATAGTCCCAATCCTTTGTGTTTGGATTTAAAAGGTTGGTGGTGGATGCAATACTTAACTCTTCCTTTATTTCGCCTGTTAAAAGATATGCAAAAAGGTCAGGTGTTAAAAGGAATTTATCGGCACGTTCTAATAGCTCAGGCTCGTTTTCCTTTAGATACATTAACTGATAAATTGTGTTAAAGCGCATACACTGCGTACCTGTGCGGGAATAAAGCTCGTCGGAAGAGATGTATTCCTCAAACACCTTTTCAGGCATACCGTCGGTTCTTGCATCTCGGTAGTTTACAGGGTTAGAGAGCAGTCTGCCGTTTTTATCGATAAGACCGAAGTCAACGCCCCAGGTGTCGATACCGATAGCGTCAAATCCGCCGTCGTTAACAGCCTTGGTGATACCCGCCTTTACCTCAAAAAATAAGCGGAGAATATCCCAATACATAGTTCCTCTGACAATTACAGGGTCGTTTGAGAAACGGTGAATTTCCTTCATATTTATTTTGCCGTCTTCAAAAGTAGCAAGCATAGCTCTGCCGCTTGAAGCACCAAAGTCAAATGATAATACCTTTTTCAAGCAAAAGACCTCCTAAAGATAAAATATACACATTTAGTATATCAAAATTAATTTATATAGTCAATCGTTTTTACTTGTAACTTGCCATATTTTGTTGTATAATACAGCTTATGAAAACAGATTTATGGAATTATTTAAAAGAGACTAGAAAACCCATTGTCCTTTACGGTATGGGCAACGGGGCAGACAAAATAATAAAGGTTTTAGAAAACAGAGGCATCGAAATAAAAGGCGTGTTTGCTTCTGACGGTTTCGTGCGCCAAAAAACCTTTCACGGATTTAATATTTTATCTTACAGCGAGGCTAAAGAAAAATTTAAAGATATGATAGTTTTATTGTGCTTTGGCTCGGCGCTTCCTGACGTTATAGGTAATATAAAGCGTATAGCAAAAGAGCAGGAATTATACGCTCCCGACGTGCCTGTTTGCGACGGTGCACTGTTTGATATAGAATATTATAATAACAATAAAAACGCTTTAGAGAGCGTTTGTGAGTGCTTAGCCGATGAGTTTTCAAAAAAGACTTTTTTAAATACAGTAAATTATAAATTAAGCGGTAATCTAAACTATTTATTTGACTGTGAAGTATCTCCAAATGAGCCTTACGATAATTTCTTTAAGTTAAACGATAACGAAACCTTTATCGATTTAGGCGCATATAGGGGAGATACGGTAAGAGAATTTTTAAATAGGGTAGAATCCTATGAGAAAATAATAGCCGTTGAACCCGACTTTAAAACCTATAATAAACTGTTATTAGAGCTAGACACGGTAAATAACCTTACCGCTGTTAATGCCTGTGCTTCAGATACGGTGGGAGAGAGGCTGTTTTCAGCCGATGGTTCTAGAGGTTCAAAGGTGTCAGGAAAAGGCAAATTAATAAATAGCGTTACTGTTGATAGCCTAGTAGAAAACAATGGTTGCACCTATATCAAAATGGATATAGAGGGCGAGGAGTTAAGCGCCATAAAGGGTGCTGAAAACACCATAAAAGCCTACAAACCGAAAATGTTGATTTCTTGCTATCACAAAAGCGAGGATTTACTCGAAATACCGCAAGCGGTACTAACAATTCGAGACGATTATAAAGTTTATATGCGTCATTTTCCGTCAGTACCCGCTTGGGATACGGTGTTTTATTTCGTATAAAGGAGCTATTTCGATTAAATGGAAGGTTTAAAGCGAAAATTTAATAGAAAAGCAGTTTTCTTTGAGGGCTTTAAGGCGGGTATACCTATTGCGCTCGGTTATTTTGCCGTTTCCTTTTCTTTAGGTATTACTGCACGTAATGCCGGTGTCACACCGATACAGTCTCTCGTTATCAGTCTGCTTTGCAATGCCTCGGCGGGTGAATACGCTGGATTT
>JAZLAD010000040.1:0-2072 GCA_045613005.1 Acutalibacteraceae bacterium
CCTTGTAGAATTCGGAAATTTAACGGTTATTTACTAATTGAATTATAGCACACAGAGGAGGCTTTTGTCAACATATTTTGCCTTTTTTTAAAGCTTTAGCTGAATTGTTTTTTCGGGGTTGACATTTTTAGAAAAAATGATATAATAAATAGTGTATAGAGATTTTTACCTTTTGGGAGGATAAGATCGGGATGAAGAAAATATTACTTCTTTTACTTGCTTTGATCACGGTGTTAACAGGGTGTGCAGCACCTACTATGATAGATACGTCGAAATCCAATATCGATACCGAGGCGCTTTTTTCGGACAGTGATTTGACTCGTGAGATATTGAATACAAGTGCTTCAAGTGAAGAAAACGCTATACCGAACATTGAGCTTAGCACCTTGCCAACGAACAACGTTTATGCGGCAAGCAACGGCTCGCTTTCATTTGTCGGCACTGACGGAAAAGCAACTTATAAAATCGTATATCCGCAGAAAACTATAGAAATAATTCACGATGCTGCCGAGGTTCTTCGCGTTGCGCTAAAGGATGCTACGGGAAAGAACTTTAAGAAGCAATCCGATGCTACTCCCGATAGCGGTGATGCTTATGAGATACTTATCGGAGATACAAACCGTGAGCAATCCAAGCACACCTTAAAGGAAAAGGAATATTCTATAAAGGTTGACGGAAATAAAATAGTAATTGTTGGCGGAAGCTATTATGCGACGGCGGTTGCGGTTAGCAAGTTTAAGGCTTTGTTTTCAAAGAACGATCCGCATATAAAGAGTGATCTTTCAATCAAAGAAACCCTCGCTCCTCTTTACAGAGTGGCTGTTTCTAACAGTGGAGATACTTCGTTGGACGTTTATGAAATTATGCCTTTTAATACCAAGCCTACTTTGGTAAAGACCTTTAAAAATCTTGGCGCAACAGGAGTTAATTTCAGACACACCGAAAAGCACGGTGACGTTATAGTTTGCGCATCGGGTTCTGTTGTTAAGGTAATAAATTATAACACCGGTAAAGAAATTTGGTCTAAGACCGGAATTGCAAACAGTGCTCACGGAGCAGAGCTTTTGCCTAACGGTGTAGTTGCGGTTGCATCGAGCACCCCTAATACGCTCAGCTTTTTCGATATGAACAGTAAAGCAAGCAAAACTCTTACTCTTGACGATGCTCACGCGGTTTTGTGGGATCCTAAATATGAGGTTGTATGGGCGGCGGGTTATACCGAGATACGTGCTTATAAGGTAACCTTGTCGGGCAGTACGCTTACCGTTAAAGAGGATACAAGCAAGAGATCACCTTTTAACAATACAGGCGCTCACGATCTTGCTCCTATGCATAATGATAAGGATAAAATGTGGGTAACGACGTTCGGTAAGGTTTATATTTATGATAAAACTACAAAAAAATTCAGTGAAGCTATCGATGGAAGCAGCGGTATCGTATGCGGTAGGCGCGTTAAAGGAATCGGAAGCTTTACCGACGGTTCTATGATAACTACCTATCCCGATGAAAAAACTACTTCGCTTTATACGTGGACAACGGAAAAATTGAATTTCTACTTTATGTATGAGGGAAAACTTTATTTTTCTCCTGCATATACACCCGGTGAGCATTATTATAAGGTTCGTATAGTTCGTACAGATTATCAATAAGGTTGATTGTTTTTTACGGGGCTCTTATGCTTTTTACTTTTTTTGTGGGGGAAGGAAACTTCTTGAAAGAAGTTTCCTTCCCCCACACCCCTATCTTTCAAGAACTTTGCAACGGGGTATTTTTTTATTTTCAGACATAGTGCGCTCGACACCTTCTCCCACTGGGGAAGGCTACCGTAATCGATACTTCCAACAACAGATTGGTGCAAATCAAGAACTGAAAGTAACAAATCTGTTAGCCTTCCCTTGTGATGGAAGGGGGACCGCTTGCGGTGGATGAGTAGCCGATAAAATTGATTTTCGCCAAAGCGAAAATCCACCGAAATTATTCATTTTTCAATATTCAATATTCAATATTCATTAATTGAAAAATGGGTCGTCGTGTGATGTCGCCGACCCCCACGAAATAGTGCGAACATAGAC
>JAZLAD010000041.1:0-4338 GCA_045613005.1 Acutalibacteraceae bacterium
CAGGTTTTCTTAGCACCGTTACCGCAGCTAATGTGGAATTCAAATTCTTCTGCAGGATCGGTAATGGTAACAGTTCCTACTGTTACAGTGCCCTCTTCATTATAGAAAACTTCATTACGCTTATTAGTTTTTTCGGTGCCATCAGCATTATACTGATATAAATAAGTGTCAAGAATCTTGTAGCCATAGGTGCTCTCAAGAGTAGGTTGTTGATTTGCGTTGCCGTCCATTGAAGGAAGACCGTCTTCAAACGCAACATCGAATGTAAGCTTAACAGTTGTACCTTCTACTGCATTAGGAATGTTGAACTTCTCAGTCTTGAGCCATCTCCAAGAACCGCTTGTATAAGTATCGTTTACCTTGAGAACACCGTTTCCTACAGAATAGATAGATGTTTCACCTTTCCAATAGCTAAAGCCTTCTGAGAAATCAAGGTTCTTTGGTGGGTTTGGTTCAATAACAGGAGCCTCTGGCTCTTCTTCCTCTGTTGCGGGATATGTTTCAACAGTACCGTCGGTATGTGTAACGGTTACAGTGATGTTTGATATTCTCCAAGCATTCTTTAATGAATTGGCAGAACGAATGATGATACGATAGAATTCGTCAGGATCTGCAACAGTGAAAGCCTTACTTGCAACAATTCCTGCATGATTCTTGGTTACATCTAATGATTGTTCGTCAGTTTTAGTACCAGCTGCATTATACTGACGGAAAAGTGGCCATAAAATTCTTTCGCCGGAGTTAACTCTGTCAGTTAAAGCTTGATCGCCAAGGTCTGTGTTAATAGCAAGTTCAAAGCTGAACTTGATAGTGTCGCCTACCTGAACGTTCGGAACCTTAAAGCGAGCAGGACCGATTTCGTCCCAAGAGGTGTTAAAACCGCTACCTGCTTTGAGGACACCGTCTTCAGCGACAAATTTAGGATTGTCTGCTGAACCTATTCCCAGCCAGGTTTTTAAACCGTCTGAGAAATCAAGGTCAAAAGGCTCATCATAAACGGTGTTGCCGTTTACGGTTGTTGTGCCTGTTTCAGCTATAACGCTAAATGCACAGCTGATAGCAGAAACAACAAGCATAACGCACAAAACTAGGGATAGCGCTTTTTTTGTTAGTTTTCGCATGTGGATTTTCCTCCTTAAAATAATACATAAATGTATAAAATTTGTTATTGGCGAATGTGTACAAGACACCACTCCACCATATCAGTCTAAATCATACCACAAACTGTTCGATTTGTAAACCTTTTTTAGTGTTTTTAAAAATCTTTGTTGAAAACGGCAAATAAACCGCTTATCTTTTGTGCAAAAAGGCTTTGAAAAAATAAAAGCAACTCAAGGTAAACTTGAGCTGCTTTGGTTTATATAATTCAAATTGTTTTTACTGCCTTTTTTCTTGATGCGAGTTGCAAAATAAGAACTAACGCTACAAGCACGATACCGATAACGTCGGTAACAACTCCTGGGTAGATTAGCAGCAATCCGCCGATAGCTGAGATTATTCGCTCATACCACGACATACGTTTTAGGAAGTAGCCCTCCAGCGCCGCCGATACACCAAATATACCAATAACCGACGAAACGCAGATTAATATAACCTCTAACACGTTGGTATCAACAAACAGCATAGCAGGGTTCAGCGCAAACACGTAGGGCACTATAAAGGCGCCGATTGCAAGCTTGGTTGCCGTGAACGCCGTTTTCATCGGGTTTGCCTGAGCAATAGCCGCGCCGGCATATGCCGCAAGGGCGACAGGCGGTGTAAGGTCGGCAATAATGCCGAAGTAGAAAACGAAGAAGTGCGCCGCGATAGCGGGAACACCCATTTTAATAAGTATTGGTGCACAGGTTGCCGCCATAATGCAGTAGTTTGCAGTAGTAGGCACACCCATACCGAGCACGATACAGCAAAGCATTGTAAGGAACAGTGCTATAATAACTTGGTTTCCTGCGATAGCAACGATACCATTGATGATTATGTTTGCAAGACCCGTCATGGTAATGGTACCCGCAATAACACCTGCAACACCGCAAGCTACGGCTACCGTAATCATACCCTGACCGCCGGCGGCTAGTGCCTCGAAAATACGCTTTGGTGAAATACGGTTTTCTTTATTAAAAATACCTACTATTATGGTTGCTACAATAGCGGTAGCGGCGGCATAAGCAATAGAGCGAGAGCCCGAGCTTACGAGTGCTATTAAAATGATTAAAGGTAAAAGTAAATAGGACTGCTTAAGAAGCGGTAAAAATCTTGGAAGCTCTTCCTTTGTAAGACCGCGAAGTCCCTCTTTTTTAGCCTCTAAGTGAACGGCTATGAAAATGCCTAAGAAATAAAGCACCGCAGGTAAAATAGCGCGGAGAACGATATTGTTATAAGGTACGCCGATGTTTTCTGCCATAAGGAATGCGGCAGCACCCATAATAGGCGGCATTATCTGACCGCCGGTTGAAGCAGATGCCTCGGCGGCGGCGGCAAATTCAGGCTTGTAGCCCGTCTTTTTCATTAGCGGAATGGTGACCGAGCCCGAGCCTACGGTGTTAGCAACCGACGAGCCTGAAACCATACCCTCAAGCGCACTTGCAACAACCGCAACCTTTGCAGGACCACCCGAAAATCCACCAACTACAGAGTTTGCAATTTTTATGAAGAAATCAGCGATGCCCGTTCTCTCGAGGAATGCGCCGAAAATTATAAATATTGCAATAAACTTAACACAGGTGTTAATAGGAGTTGACAAAACACCCGCTGTTGTTGAATAGAAGAGCTGACTTATAAGCGTTTGCAGTCTTTTTATGATATCGGGATTTGGGAGTCCCCAAAAAATAGCGTATACGATAAATGCACCTGCTACACAGAGAATGGGAAGTCCCACACACCTTCTGCAAAGCTCGAAAAGGCAGAGAATACCGATAAGCGCTATAATTATCTGATACGTTTCGAAGTTTCTGCCCTGTTTTACGATATTCATCGCATCGACTGTGTAATAGAAGAATGAGCCTGAGCCTATAGTCATTAAAATAACGTCGTACCACGGCATATAGTTTACCTTTTGGGTGCCCTTTTTTATAGGGAACAAAAGATAACCCGCAAGCACGATAGCACCCATAAAGCTGGAGAGAATTATCTCTTGCGGCCAGGTGGCAAAAAACGTTACGTATATGCAAAACAGAGAAAAGGCCGCTAAAACGCAGTTAACGACAATTTTGGGAGCGCCCTGCCAAACCCTTGTGTTTGATTCTCTGTCAAATTTTTTCATTACCGCATCCAAATCCATAGGCTCGGCGGACTGGGGTGCTTTTTTCTTGAATAACAGCAAAATTTTGACCTACCTTTTAAATACTAAAATAGCTGCGACTAAAATTTGCCGCAGCTATTTTTAAATTAATCTGAAAAGGTTAATTATTTAGTAGCTACATCAATGCCTTTTTCCTTGAAATACTTAGCAGCACCTGCATGGAAAGGAACGGTTAAGCCTTCGGTTGCATTCTCAAGTGTTAGCTCTGCACCCTTAGCGTGTTCTGCCTTGATGGCGTCAACGTTATCGAAGATTGCTTTTGTAAGGTTGTAAACGTCTTCCTCAGTAGCGTCAGCGTCTACTATAAGGGTTGCCTTAACGGTAACGGTTGTGATCTCTTCGGTCTGGTTAGCGTATGAGTTTGCAGGAATCTTATAAACTGAATAGAAGGTGTTGTCCTTCATAAGCTTTTCGGCAATGTCACCATCAATAGGAACGATTTTGGTGTTCTTATTGGTCATGCAAAGCTCGGTGATAGCAGGAGTAGGAGCGCCTGCAACGATAAATGCAGCGTCAATCTTGCCGTCCTTTAGGCCTTCTGCGCTCTGGTCAAAGTTCTGATACTGAGGCTTAATGTCGTTTTCAGTAAGACCTGCAGCAGTGAGAACGTCGATAGCATTAAAGTACACGCCTGAGCCGGGAGCACCGATAGAAACCTTCTTGCCCTTAAGGTCAGCAACTGACTTGATATCAGCGTTGGTGGTTATAAGCTGAACAGCCTCTGCATAAAGACCTGCTACTGTACGGAAAGAGGTGATCTTACCCTCTGTCTCGAAAGAACGGGTTCCGTTCCAAGCATAGTGCATAACGTCAGACTGAACTGTGCCTAGGGCATAGTCCTTAACGTCGATACCCTGAATGTTATCCTTAGAGCCGCCTGTAGAAACAGCGTTAACTGTAATACCTGCGTGGTTTGTAATATACTGACCGATTATACCACCGTAAGCGTAGTATGTACCTGTAGGGCTACCTGTACCCATAGACATTGTTGTAGCACCGCCTGAAGAATTACCGCAAGCAGCAAATGAGAATACAAGTGCCAA
>JAZLAD010000042.1:0-13181 GCA_045613005.1 Acutalibacteraceae bacterium
ATTGTTGTATGACTTGCGGTGTGCTATAATACAGTCAGAAGAGGTACCGCTTCAATATATTTTGGAAGGTGTTTTTATGAATATAAATTTTGCAGAAAATTTTAGGAAACTGCGCAAAACAAAAGATATTACCCAAGAAAAGCTTGCCGAAGAGCTCGGTGTGTCGGGTCAGGCGGTTTCACGTTGGGAGCTTGGTATTTGTTATCCCGATCTCGAACTTCTTCCTGCTATTGCCAATTATTTTGGGGTTAGCGTTGATACCTTGTTATCTAATGATAAAGCTTCAAGGGAAAAGGAACTTGAGAATTTTAGGGAAACGGTATATTCGTACGAGGGCGAAGAGCGTATTGATTATATTTTGGATTATTGCCGTAAATACCCTGACGAAAACTATTATGCTTATCATTTGGTAGAAAAAATAGTATTTTATGTTATTAAAAATAAAGAAAAAACCGAAAAGTATGCAACGCTTCTTTACAAAAATGCCGAAAAACTTCTTGATACATTCTGCCGTGATCATATAATTATGTTAATGTCTGCCGTATGTGAGGAAGGTGAACTTAACAAATGGTTGGATATGGTTCCGAATACAGGCTTTAGCAGACGTTGCTGCCTTAGCTACCGTGCTAGTATGAGAGAAGATTATAAAGCTTCTCACATACAAGACGGACTCGAGCTTTTTGAACATTTTGCAGAGTTACTTGATAGAAGGTGCCCTGATAGTGCGGGTCCTGATAAAAAATCTCAATTTCAACTTGACGTTATGAGGGTGGTGCGCTCGTTTGGAGACGGGCAGGTGCCTGACGGCTGGAAAATGTTTTATGCCTATAAGCAACTAGTGTACTCGGCTTGTCTATTTGGCAAAGGCGAACTAGAGGAAGGCTGGAAGCATTTTGATTCCGCTATAGAGATATGTAAAAAAGTATCGACTTTAGGGGAAGAATGGCTCGATATAGGCGGAGCTCTGTTTTCAAACCTCAAGGTTGATAAAAAGTGGCGCTATGCCATAGATGAGGACGGTAAAAAGCACGAACTGTTTGATGTGGTTGATAATTCTTTCTATGATATGGATATTATACACTCACTTCTCACAAAGCCAAGATGGGCTTGGTTTAATTCCGTAAGGGATACAGAGAAATACAAGGCAGTAGTTGAGTGGGTAAAAGCTGTTGCAGAAAAGCAAAAAGAGGAAAATTAAATTTTAGATAGATAACTGTACGGGCAAACTCAAGAATGAGTTTGCCCGTACAGTTAGTGGAATTTGCTGTTTCAATGAAATCGCGCTAAGCGCGATGAAATCCTCACTCCGTTCGGATGAAATCTGCTTTGCAGATGAAATTAAATGCGTCTCATATCCCGACCAAGTCGGATTTCATCACGAAAGTGATTTCATCCACCTCGGGTAGATTTATCCCGTCCGTAAGGACGGATTTAGTTGCACCAACAAAAAGGCACCCTTTCGGGTGCTTTTTTCGTTGGTGCAGGGGACGGGACTTGAACCCGCATGTCGTTAAACACTGGTGTCTGAGGCCAGCTTGTCTGCCATTCCAACACCCCTGCAAAAGTGTTCTAAATGTTTTTGCTAGGTAATAATTATATCACAAAACAAATAAATGTCAACATTAAGCTTTTAGTTCTTGAAAAATTCATAAATTTATGATAAAATCGTGTTGTATCATAAAAAGTGAGGCGAAACTTATGAAATCCACAGGTGTTGTAAGACCTGTTGACCGAATGGGCAGAGTGGTAATTCCTAAGGAGATACGAAATAAGCTGGGAGTAGAAAACGACGTTGACAGCTTTGAAATTTACACAGAGGACGACAAGGTGATTCTTAAAAAATATCACCCATCTTGTGTTTTTTGCGGAAGTGCTGAAAATATTATAGAGTTTAGCGGATATAACGTTTGCAATTCTTGCATAGAAAAGTTAAGTTTAGCAAAAGATATAAAAGAAGAAATTTAAAGGAGAAGTAAAATGAACAAAAAAATTATACTGTTTGTCATAATATCGGCTTTTATTTTATGTGCATTTTCCTCCTGTAGTAAGCCGAATAACAGCGAAAACGGCGATCCGCTTATTCCGGGAACGGTTACAACTATATTGTAAGTGTTAAGAGGAGGAGTAATCCTTCTCTTTTTTAATAAAAATTGCTTGACAAATTGATTTTAGTATGATAAAATACTCAAGCCGCATATTGTGGGCTTTTTAAGTTGCGCCAAAATTGGCACACGCCTAACTTTAGCGAGACTGTTATATATCAGGTAGGTGTAAAAAGAATGTACGCAATTATTGAAACAGGTGGCAAGCAGTACCGTGTAGAAAACGGTGACGTTATCTACGTTGAGAAGCTTGGCTTGGAGGCTGACGAGGAAATAACCTTTGACAAGGTTGTAGCCGTAAGCAACAGAACCTTAAAGGTTGGCAAGCCTTACGTTAAGGATGCTTTCGTTAAGGGTACCGTAGTTAAGAACGGTAAGGGCAAGAAGGTAACAGTATTTACCTACAAGCCAAAGAAGGGCTATGCTCGTAAGAAGGGTCATAGACAGCCTTACACAATGGTAAAGATTACCGAAATCGGTTAATTATGACTAAAGTAAAGTTTTACGCTGATAAAATCGGTTTGATAGGTTTTGAAATCAGCGGTCACAGTTCGTTTGACTGTGATGACATAAACGGTAAGATTGTTTGCTCGGCGGTATCAAGTGCTGCATATATGGCAGCTAACACCGTGGAGGAGATTATCGGCGATAAGTGTGATGCTTTTGTGGACGATGCATTGATGAACGTAAAGGTTTTAGATCCGTCCGATGCTTCAAGAAAGGTTCTTGAAGGCTTAAGACTTCACCTTGCCGAGCTTAGCAAACAGTATAGTGACCGTATAGTAATTATGGAGGTGTAGATAATGTTAAAGTTAAACATTCAGTTGTTTGCTCATAAAAAGGGTGTGGGTTCTACTAAGAACGGCCGTGACAGTGAGTCTAAGAGACTTGGTGTTAAGAGAGCTGACGGTCAGACCGTGCTCGCAGGTAACATCCTCGTTCGTCAAAGAGGAACACATATTCACCCAGGCAACAATGTAGGCCGTGGCTCTGACGATACCTTATTTGCTCTTATCGACGGTAAGGTTAAGTTTGAACGTGTAGGAAGAGACCGTAAGCAGGTTAGCATCTACGCTGTGGAGCAGTAATTTTAAACTTTAAATCCGAGCGGCAACATCTTAGCTGCTCGGATATTTTTTTACAAAGGAGCGCGAAATTATGAAGTTTTGTAAGGTTTGCGGTGCACATTGCGAAGACTCGGCTGAGCTTTGTTTAGTTTGCGGTGCTGAGTTTCTTGAAGACGAGGAAAATATAGAGGAAGCAGAAGAGTTAGAAAACAGGATAACTATCAGAAATCCTGTACTTGCTGCCAGCGTTGAAGATATTATCACAACCGAAATTTATTGTGATGTTTTGGCAGATAACGATATACCTTACTCGTTTGACGAAGAAAACTCAGAAGTAGGTATTAAGATAATGATGGGCGGTTCCTTTGCCGCTACTAATATTTACGTTGACGAGAGCGACCTTGAAAGAGCAGAAGCGCTCTATCAAGAGGTTTTAAACTCAAGTGCTGAGTTTGACGGTGAATTCGAAGATTTTGAAGATTTCGAGGAGGAGCCGCAGGATATTTAATTTTGCGGTATAAAAAATGTTTGTAGATATAGCAAGAATACATTTAAAAGCAGGAAGTGGCGGTAACGGTGCCATTTCCTTCCACAGAGAAAAATTTGTGGCGGCAGGCGGACCTGACGGTGGCGACGGCGGTCGCGGCGGCAGTATTATTTTTAAGGCTGACGATAACCTTTCAACCCTTGCTGATTTTAGATACAAAAGAAAATACACAGCGCAGTCGGGCGATAACGGCGGCACCTCAAGATGCACAGGAAAAAGTGCGCCTAATCTTGTGATAAGTGTGCCTCGCGGTACGGTTATCAAGGATGCCGAAACAGGCAGAATAATTGCCGATATATCGTCGGACGAGCCTGTAACCATAGCCAAAGGCGGTAACGGCGGTTGGGGTAATATGCATTTTGCAACCACTACCCGTCAGGTACCTCGCTTTGCGAAAAACGGAACACCGGGTGAAGAACTGGACGTTACGCTGGAACTTAAACTTTTAGCCGATGTCGGTCTTATAGGTTTTCCAAACGTTGGCAAATCCACCTTCATATCGGTTGTAAGCGAAGCAAAGCCCAAAATTGCAAACTATCACTTTACAACTCTAACCCCTGTGTTAGGCGTTGTAAGAATGGGTGAGGGTAGCTCGTTTGTTATGGCGGATATCCCAGGTCTTATCGAGGGTGCAGGCGAGGGCGTAGGTCTTGGCCACGAGTTCTTGCGTCACGTTGAGCGTTGCAGAATGTTAGTGCATATAATCGACGCTTCGGGCAGTGAGGGTAGAGACCCTATTGATGATTTTAACAAGATAAATAAGGAACTTGCAGTATTCAGCGAAGAGCTTAAAGACCGACCTCAGATAATTGTTGCAAACAAGTGCGACCTTTGTGAAGAGGAACAGATTGAAGAGTTGCGTCGCTACTTCGAGGATAAGGGTTATACCTTCTTCTCCATTATGGCAGCTATTGCCGAGGGTACAAAAGAGGTTATAAACTGCGTAGCCGAGCAACTTGCAAAGCTGCCGCCTATCAAGACCTATGAGGCAGAGCCTAAGCCTATGGAAGACTTTACGGTTAATAAGAAACGCACCTTTAATATCAGAGTGTGCGACGGCGTTTACTTTGTTGAAGATGCGCCTTGGATTATCAACGTTATGAACTCGGTTGACCCTGAGGATTACGAATCACTTCAGTATTTCGAGCGTGTGCTTCGCTCTAGCGGAATTATCGATGCACTTCAGAAATCGGGTATTACTGAAGGCGATACTGTTAGCGTTTATGACGTTGAGTTTGATTACGTGCCGTAATAGAGGTTAGTATGGATAGTATAAAAAATCTAAATCCTTCGGTCCTTGCGTTCGTTGGCGATGCGGTTTACGAGTTATACGTTAGAAAACATATTGCTAGCATCAACCGCCCGTCAGGTGAACTTCATTCCTTATCGGTTAAAATGGTATGCGCGCCCTCTCAAGCCGAAGCCTTTAAAAAAATAGAGCCCCTGCTTTCCGAAGAAGAACTCGCAATATTCAAGCGTGGCAGAAATGCGCATATTGGAAACGTCCCCAAAAGTGCTACGGTGGGTGAATACCACACCGCAACAGGTCTTGAATGTCTTTTCGGTTTTCTACATTTATCGGGCAAATATGAGCGCAACGATGAGTTGTTTAGGCTAATATTAGAATAAATAAGGAGCAAATCAGAATATTCTGGTTTGCTCTGTTTATATTTCACTGGGAATTAGGCAAAATATAGTAAATACTTATTTGGAGTGGATATTATGCTTAGCAAAACGTTAGGTTACGGAAAGGATTTATTTTTCGCAACCCTCGGTTGTTTTTTGTATTCCTTAGGTGTAGTGATGTTTATAACGCCAAACGAAATTTCCCCGGGCGGATTTACAGGTATAGCAACATCGTTGGGCTTTTTAATAAACGTGCCTTCGGGTGTTTTGTTTTTTATATTAAATATTCCTATTGTAATTTTAGGCTTTTTAAAGCTTGGAGGTGTGTTTATTATTAAAACCGCCATTGCTTCGGGTGTGGTTTCTTTGTCACTTGAAATTTTAGAGGGAAGACTGCCTGTTGCTACAAACGATAAAACTTTAGCCTCGGTTTTTGGCGGTATAATTATGGGAATAGGTCTTAGCATCGTTATGCTAAGAGGCGGCTCTACAGGCGGTGTTGATATAATAGCCAAGCTTATAAACAGAAAATACCGTCATATAAGCGTGGGTAAGTTGATCCTTATAGCAGACGGGCTTGTAATAATATTGGCGTCACTAATATACAAAAACATTTCAACGGCTCTTTATTCTGTTGTATCTATGTATACCACCTCCACTGTGCTCGATAAGATGCTTTACGGCGCCGATAAAGGAAAAATAGTATATATAATAAGTGATTTTGCCGATAAAATAGCCGAGGAAATAGGGGTGCGAATGGAGCGAGGCGTAACTAAACTCTATTCAAAAGGTGCCTATACAGGTAAGGAACGTTTTATGCTGATGTGCGTGTTGCGTGTACACGAGGTGTCACAGCTGTATAAAATTGTAGAAAAAAATGACCCTTCGGCCTTTATAACCGTCGCAGAAGCGGGTGAAATACTTGGCGAAGGCTTCAAAAACAGCAAAAACCGTTAAAATTGTTATATATTGCACAAATTTGTTTTTTAAAGTTTGTTAAAATTATAAGAACTTTTTTTAAAAAAACACTTGTAATTTACATTTTTTTATGTTATTATACTTAGGCACGCCGTATGAGACGGCGTAAACATGCGTTGATGCAGGAGGTGGCTGACCTTTAAGGTCGGGAAATTTCTGCGGAGTATGTCCGATTTTAAACCGGGCGAAAGAACTTCTAAGGGCACAAGTGATACTTGCGAATCCTTGTGCAACGGCGCCATAGGGCGCTGTCCGGAATTGCCTGTAACCCCAGCAATGCCGGTTTTATATTGTGCCGAAAAGAAACACACGGCACGGTGTAAGTTTTGCCCGCCAACTAATTCAAGGAGGCGAATTTTCACATGGCAGTGAAAGAAAAAATCCGAATTCGTATCAAAGGTTACGACCATGCGCTTGTAGACCAGTCCGCTGAAAAGATAGTGGAAACCGCTAAACGTACAGGCTCTAGGGTTTCAGGTCCAGTACCGCTACCTACCGAAAAGGAAGTTGTAACCATTCTCCGCGCTGTTCATAAGTATAAGGATAGCCGTGAGCAGTTCGAAATGAGGACACACAAAAGGCTCATCGATGTAATCAGACCTTCAAACAAAACTGTTGAGGCTCTTACAAATCTTGAGCTCCCCGCCGGTGTAGAAATTGAGATCAAGCTTTAATATATAACACATTATATATATAAAGCGATTTTCATCGGCTCGGTCAAGTCAGCATAAGCTGACCAATAACCAAAGGAGGAAAAAACAATGAAAAAGGCAATCGTTGGTAAGAAGCTTGGTATGACCCAGCTTTTTGACGCAAACGGTAATGTTGTTCCGGTTACTGTTATTGAAGCAGGTCCCTGTGTAATCGCACAGAAGAAGACAATCGAGAACGACGGCTACGAAGCTATTCAGGTAGGCTTTGGCGACCTTAAGGCTTCAAAGGTAAACAGTCCTATGAAGGGTCACTTCGCAAAAGGCGACGTAGCACCCAAGAAGGTATTGCGCGAGTTCCGTCTTGAAGACATCTCCGCTGCCAACGTAGGCGACATCATTAAGGCTGACATTTTCGCAGAAGGCGAAGCTGTTGACGTAAGAGGTACTTCAAAGGGTAAGGGCTATGCCGGCGTAATTAAGCGTTGGAACTTTGGCCGTCTAAAGGAAACCCACGGTACCGGCCCTGTTCACCGTCACGGTGGTTCTTTGGGTACTATCGACCCTGCAAGAATCTTCAAGGGCAAGAAGATGGCTGGCCATCTCGGTAACGAGCGCGTAACCGTTCAGAACCTTAGTGTTGTAAAGGTAGACGCAGAAAAGAATATCATTGCTGTTAAAGGCGCTGTTCCAGGTCCTAAGGGCGGAATAGTAGTTCTCTTCGACAGTGTAAAGGCTTAAGGGAAGGAGTGTTTTGAATATGCCAAATATAGCAGTTGTTGATATGACAGGCAAGAGCGTTGGCGAGATTACTCTTAGCGATGCAATCTTCGGCATCCAGCCAAATGCAGTTGTAATGCACATGGCAGTAGTAAATTATCTTGCTAATCAGCGTCAGGGCACACAATCCACTTTAACCCGTACTGAAGTTTCCGGCGGCGGTAAGAAGCCTTGGAGACAAAAGGGAACAGGTCATGCCCGTCAGGGTTCTACCAGAGCTCCACAGTGGAGACATGGTGGTATTGTACACGCTCCAAAGCCTAGAGATTATTCTTACTCTCTTAACAAGAAGGTTCGTCGTTTAGCTCTCAAGTCTGCGCTTTCCGATAAGGTTGCAACAGGCAATATGATAGTTCTCGACGAGTTAAAGTTAGAGGGATACAAGACAAAGGTTGTTGCTGATTGCTTAAAGGCTATCGGCGCACAGAAGAAGGTTCTTATCGTTTTAGCTGATAACGATGCATTTGCAGTAAAGAGCATCGCTAACATTGCAGGCGCTAAGGCTACACAGATTAACACAATTAACACCTACGACGTAGTTAATGCCGATACATTAGTAATGGTTAAGGCTGCAGTAGAGAAATTTGAGGAGGTGTACGCATAATGAAAACCGCACAGGATATCATTATTGCTCCGGTAATCACCGAAAAGAGCATGTCAGGCATTGCTGACAAGAAATACACCTTCAAGGTCGCTAAGGACGCTAACAAGTATCAAATCGCTGATGCTGTAAGAGAGCTGTTCAAGGTTGACGTTGCCAAGGTAAACACCATTAACGTACGTGGCAAGGCAAGAAGAATGGGTCGCTATGAGGGCTACACCGCTTCCTGGAAGAAAGCAATCGTTACCCTTACCGCTGATTCAAAGCCAATCGAATTCTTTGACGGATTAATTTAATTTAAGCGTACGGGAAATCAAAAAACATTAAGGATTTCCGGTGATGTATGAAGTAGAAAACCTACTTCGCTAAGCCAAATTAGGAGAGTGAAACAAATGGCAATAAAACATTATAAGCCGACTACTAACGGTCGCCGTAATATGACAACTATGGATTATTCCGAGTTATCAAAGGTAGCGCCCGAAAGAAGTTTGCTTGAACCAATAAAGAAGAACGCCGGACGCAACAGCTACGGCAGAATCACCGTACGTCATAGAGGCGGCGGTAACAGAAGAAAGTACAGAGTTATCGATTTCAAGAGAGGGCGTTTCGGTATCCCCGCTACAGTTCTTACTCTTGAATACGACCCCAACCGTTCCGCATTTATCGCCCTTGTTCAGTACGAGGACGGCGAGAAGCGTTACATCATCGCTCCTCAGGATTTAAAGGTTGGAGATAAGATTGTAAGCGGTCCTGATGCTGATATTAAAGCAGGTAACGCATTACCACTTATTAACATCCCTGTTGGTACCTTCCTTCACAACATTGAGCTATATCCCGGCAAGGGTGCACAGCTTGCACGTAGTGCAGGTAATATGGCTCAGCTTATGGCTAAAGAGAATGGAATGGCACTTTTACGTCTTCCATCAGGTGAGTTACGTAACGTTCCCGAAAATTGTATGGCAACTGTAGGTGTTGTTTCCAACCCTGAGCATGCTAACATCAATTACGGTAAAGCAGGACGTAAGCGTCACATGGGTTGGAGACCTACCGTTCGTGGTTCTGTAATGAACCCATGCGATCACCCTCACGGTGGTGGTGAAGGTAAGTCACCTATCGGCCGTCCAGGCCCTGTAACCCCATGGGGTAAACCTGCTCTTGGTTATAAGACACGTAAGAAGAATAAGCAGAGCAATAAGTATATTGTAAAGCGTCGTAAGTAAGTCGGACGAAAGGAGATTTCATAATGGGAAGAAGCATTAAGAAGGGCCCTTACGTACAAGAAGTATTGTACAAGAGAGTCATCGCAATGAATGAAGCCGGTGAAAAGCGCGTGCTTAAAACTTGGAGCCGTTCGTCTACCATATTCCCCGATTTCGTCGGACACACTTTTGCGGTACATGACGGACGTAAGCACGTTCCGGTATATGTAACCGAAGATATGGTTGGACACAAGCTCGGTGAGTTCGCACCTACAAGAACCTTCAAAGGTCACGCAGGCGCTAAGACAACCGGTAAGTAAGCGGCCGAAAGGAGAATGAACTATGGAAGCAAGGGCAACACTTAAATACGCCCGTATCTCACCTCGTAAGGTGAAGATAGTTTTGGATTTAATCCGAAATCAAGATGCTGAAAAAGCTATGGCTATTCTCAAATTTACTCCTAAGTCCGCTTGTGAGTATTTAGAGAAGCTGCTTAAGTCAGCTATGGCAAATGCCGAAGAAAAGAATATGGATATGTCTAAGCTTTATGTTGCAGAGTGCTTAACCTGCCCAGGCCCGATTCTTAAGAGAATTCGCGCTAAGGACCACGGCCGTGCACACCGCATCTTAAAGAGAACAAGCCATGTAACACTCGTTCTTAAGGAACGCGAGATTTAAGTTAAGGAGGTTAAATTATGGGTCAGAAGGTTAATCCCCACGGTATGCGTGTGGGCATAATTAAAAACTGGGACTCACGCTGGTTTGCCAAGGACGAAGTTTTCGGAGATACCTTGGTTGAGGACTATAACCTCCGTAAATACCTAAAGAAGACACTTAATTCCGCAGGTATTGCTAAAATCGAAATTGAGCGTGACGAAAAGCGAGTAAGATTGCACATCCACTGTGCAAAGCCTGGTATGGTTATCGGACGTAACGGTTCTGAAATCGAGAAGCTCCGTGAAACCTGCCAGAAGATGCTTTCTAAGCCAGTTGTTGTTAACATCGTTGAGATCAAGAATCCTGATGCTAACGCACAGCTCGTGGCTGAGAACATTGCAGTTCAGCTTGAAAAGCGTATTTCCTTCCGCCGTGCTATGAAGCTCTCAATCGGCAGAGCAATGAGACTCGGCATTAAGGGTATCAAAACTCAGGTTTCAGGTCGTTTAGGCGGCGCTGAAATTGCTAGAAGCGAACAGTACCACGAGGGTACAATTCCGCTTCAGACACTTCGTGCAGACATTGACTACGGTTTTGCAGAGGCAGATACTACCTATGGTAAAATCGGTGTTAAGGTTTGGATATACAAGGGTGAGGTTCTAAATGAGAACCGTCGCACTAATTCCAAGAGAGGAGGCGCTCGCTAATGTTAATGCCAAAGCGCGTAAAGTACCGTAGAGTGCACCGCGGACGTTTAACAGGCGCCGCTTCCAGAGGTACTACAATAACCCATGGCGATTTCGGTCTTCAGGCTACAGAGCCTGCATGGATCACCTCTAATCAGATAGAGGCTGCCCGTATCGCTATGACCCGTTACATCAAACGTGGCGGTCAGGTTTGGATTAAAATATTCCCCGATAAGCCAATAACTGAAAAGCCTGCTGAAACTCGAATGGGTTCAGGTAAAGGTTCACCAGAATACTGGGTAGCAGTTGTAAAGCCAGGTAGAATTATGTTCGAAATCGGCGGCGTATCTGAGGAACTCGCAAGAGAGGCTATGCGTCTCGCAGCTAACAAGCTTCCAATCAAGTGCAAGTTTGTTACTAAGGAAAACGGGGGTGAGCAGTAATGAACGCTAAGGAAATCAGAGATAACACTTTAGTTGAGCTTAATGAACAACTTAAGAAGCTAAAAGATGAGCTTTTCCATCTTCGTTTCCAACACGCCATTAATCAGCTCGACAACCCTATGAGCATTAAGGCTGTTAAAAAAGACATCGCTAGAGTTCAGACCATCATTCGTGAAAAAGAACTCAGCGAAAGCGCCGAAGCTTAAGAAAGGGAGGTAAGTTTAAATGAGCGAAAGAAACCTTCGTAAAACAAGAGTAGGTACCGTTGTTAGCGACAAGATGGACAAAACCGTTGTAGTTGCTATTGAGGACAACGTAAGACACCCTCTTTACAAGAAGATTATTAAGAACACAATAAGACTTAAGGCTCATGATGAGAACAACTCCTGTGGCGTTGGCGACAGAGTACTCATTATGGAAACAAGACCTCTCTCTAAGGATAAGAGATGGCGAGTTGCCGAAATAATCGAAAAGGCTAAGTAAGGCTAAGGAGGAAACCACTGTGATACAACAACAGAGTTACCTCAAGGTAGCCGACAACACCGGTGCTAAAGAAATTATGTGCATCCGTGTTCTTGGAGGCTCCAAAAGGAGGTATGCCAACATTGGCGATGTCATCGTTGCTTCTGTAAAGAAAGCTACCCCAGGTGGTACAGTTAAGAAGGGCGATGTTGTAAAGGCAGTTGTAGTTCGTTCTGCAAAGGGCCTTCGTCGCAATGACGGCACATATATCAGATTTGATGAAAATGCGGCTGTAATTATCCGTGAGGATAAGAACCCAAGAGGTACCCGTATTTTTGGACCGGTAGCCCGTGAGCTTCGTGATAAGGATTATACAAAGATCCTATCTCTCGCTCCGGAAGTACTTTAATGGGAGGTAAAGAGAATATGAGTAAGCTTCACATTAAAACCGGCGATACCGTTACTCTTCTTACAGGCGATAAGAAAGACCGTAAGACTGATAACGGCAAAATGAAGACCGGTAAGGTTCTTCAGGTAAGCCCAGAGGAAGGTAAAGTAATCGTTGAGGGTCTTAACAAGGTTAAGAAACACTTAAAGCCTAGAAAGGCCGGCGATCCATCTGGCATTATTGAAACTGAAAGCGCAATTTATGCATGCAAGGTTCAGCTTGTTTGTCCTAAGTGCGGTAAGCCTACCCGTGTGGGCACCAAGGTTGAGGACGGCAAGAAGGTACGTGTTTGCAAACATTGCCAAGCAACTTTTTAAGAGTAAGGAGGACATGACATGTCAACACTTGGAAACGAATACAAAAATTCGATTGCTCCTGCACTGATGACAAAGTTTAATTACAAGAGCGTCATGCAGATTCCGAAGCTCGATAAAGTTGTTATCAATGTAGGTTGCGGCGAAGCTAAGGAAAATTCCAAAGCTATTGATGCCGTAATGAATGACCTAGCTAAAATCACAGGTCAGAAGGCTATACCTTGCCGTGCAAAGCACTCGGTTGCTAACTTTAAGCTCCGTGCAGGTATGCCTATCGGTGTTAAAGTAACACTCAGAGGCGAGAGAATGTATGAATTTGTTGATAGACTTTTCAACACAGCACTTCCTCGCGTTAGAGACTTCAGAGGTATCAATCCTAACTCTTTCGATGGCCGCGGCAACTATGCTATGGGTATCAAGGAGCAGTTGATTTTCCCTGAAATCGAGTACGATAAGATCGATAAGGTAAGAGGTATGGACATAATGTTTGTTACTACCGCTAATACAGATGAAGAAGCTCGTGAGTTATTAACTCTTATGGGCGCTCCGTTTGCGAAGTAAGGAGAAGGAAATATGGCTAAAACATCTATGAAGGTTAAGCAGGCTCGTCCCGCTAAGTTT
>JAZLAD010000043.1:0-2998 GCA_045613005.1 Acutalibacteraceae bacterium
TGGCACACGAAAACGGCGCTAACGTTATGATAGTAACCAAGCTTCGCCACGGCGATGCTAATACTATGATGGCTGAAGGCGGCATTCAGGCGGCAGATAAGCCAAACGATAGCCCTGCTCAGCATTATCTTGACGTTATGGGCGGCGGTCACTTTAAGAACGTGCCTGAACTCGTTTACAAGCTTGTAAACGATGCTCCTATTTGCATCAAGTGGCTAAACGATCTCGGCGTTATGTTCGATAAGGAAGCTGACGGCACAATGGTTACCACCCACGGCGGCGGTACTTCCAGAAAGCGTATGCACGCTTGTAAGGACTATTCGGGCGCTGAAATTATGAGAGTGTTGCGCGACGAGGTTCAAAACCGCAGTATTCCTGTTGTTGATTTCACTTCAGCAATTGAAATTATTAAGGATGAAAACGGTAAGGCAGCAGGCGCTGTTCTTATGAATATGGAAACCAAGGAAATCCTTATTGCACGTGCTAAGACGGTTATCATCGCAACAGGCGGCGCAGGTCGTATGCACTATCAAGGTTTCCCAACCTCTAACCACTATGGTGCTACTGCCGACGGTCTTGTACTTGCTTACCGTGCAGGTGCTCCACTCCTTTATGCTTACACACTACAGTACCACCCAACAGGTGCCGCATATCCTTCACAAATCTTCGGCGCACTAGTAACTGAGAAGGTTCGTTCTATCGGTGCTCAGCTTATTAACTCCGACGGTGAGGCATTTATGTATCCTCTCGAAACCCGTGACGTTTGCGCTTCCTCTGTTATCAGAGAATGCCGCAAAGGTAAGGGTATAGACACCTTTAACGGCGGTCAGGGTATCTGGCTTGACTCTCCGATGATCGAAATGATTCACGGTGAGGGTACTATTGAAAAGAGAATCCCTGCTATGATGCGTATGTACCTTAAATACGGTATCGATATGCGTAAGCAACCTATTCTTATTTATCCAACACTCCACTACCAAAACGGCGGTATCAAGATAGCTAAAAACGGTATGTCAGACGTTGAAAACCTATTCGTTGCAGGTGAGGCCGTTGGCGGTATTCACGGTGAAAATCGTCTTATGGGTAACTCGCTGCTTGATATTATCGTATTTGGTAGAAATGCCGGTGTAAACGCTGCAGCTGCTGCTAAAAATACAAAGGCTAGCGATAAGTTAAATCTTGATCACGTTGAAAGCTTCAAGAAAGAAATGGCAGATGCCGGAATTAAAACTGATATGGTTTCTCCAAAGCTTATTCCTAACTATACAAAGCAGAAGGACTTTTAAGGAGGCCTTATAGTATGAAGTTTCTTGGTGGAGTAATATCGGTCAACGATATTTATACCTTATTATTTGTAGTTTTCGGTGTTTTGCTTGTAGGCTATGCGCTAGGCAGAATAACCGTAAAGGGTGTATCTTTAGGCGATGCGGGCGTATTTATTATAGCGCTTCTTGTCGGTGCGTTATGCTTTAGTATGACGGCTGACGGACTGGTATTCAGCGCCTCCGCAAAGCCTTATGATTACAAGCCAGCAATGAAAATAATCGAGGGCTTGGGACTTGTTTTGTTCGTTACCTCGGTTGGCTACATTGCAGGACCAAAATTCTTTGGCAATTTTAAGAAGAATTTTAAATCGTATGTTTTGTTAGGATTAATTATAATTCTAGCGGGCGGTCTTGCCGCAGTAGGCTGTATCTATGCAGGTGAGATATTCGGATACGGCGCTACAATAGAGACTCAGGACGGCTTTGTAGCTATGATAGTAGGTTTGCTTTCGGGCTCACTTACATCTACTCCTGCATTCTCTGCCGCAAAGGCTACGGTTGATTCGGCTTACGAGGGCTTAGTATCCGTAGGCCACGGTATTTCCTATATTTTTGGCGTTGTAGGCGTTGTATTGTTTGTTCAGCTTATTCCTAAGCTTTCTAAGGCTAATATGGAAGAAGAGAGAGCAAAGTTAGTTGTTAAGTCGGAAAAAGAAGAGAAAAAGAGTGTTAAAAAACTCTTTGAGCTAGACCATCTTGGCGTTGCAGGATTTTCTCTAGCAGCCATTTTAGGTATGATTATCGGTAATATTAAGATTCCGCTATCGTCTGACGGTCTTTCAGGCACGTGCTTCTCTTTAACAGCAACCGGCGGCTGCCTTTTAGTAAGCCTTATCTTAGGCCATTTCGGCAGAATTGGCAAGGTAGGTATTATGCCGGCGCAAAGCACCTTAAAGCTATTCCGTGAATTAGGCTTAGTTTTATTCTTAGTAGGTGCAGGTATCCCTGGCGGTGCTGAGTTTATCGCTAATTTTGACCCGATGTACTTTGTTTACGGTATCGTAATGACTATAGTTCCTATGATTATAGGTTTCTTATTTGCAAAGTACGTTTTGAAGTTAAGCCTCTTAAACAACCTAGGCTCGCTTACAGGCGGTATGACAAGTACCCCAGCCCTTGGTACACTTATCGGTGTTGCCGGAACTGAGGACGTAGCCGCAGCATATGCTGCAACCTATCCAATAGCACTTATCGCTGTAGTACTAGTTTCACAGTTCTTAATTATCCTGTTTTAAAATTTAAAAAGTTTTTTGAGCGTGAGAATTTTCTCACGCTCTTTTTTTAAAAAATAAGAGGGAACGAAACTTTACGGCCACGTTTTTCTTTGAATTTTCACATAAAAATATCCGCGAAACGCAAACTTTTTACATTTTAACTACTATTTATCACTTTAAAAAAGTCCTGAGTAAATAAAGAGAAAAGTGAAGAGTGAAAAAGAAACAATCCCGCCCACTTTCGTGAACGGGATTTTTGGTGCCGGAAGCGGGGGTCGCCGTCTGTTTAATTACCATTGTAACACCAATGGTAATTAAAACATACTAATGGCTCGTCGACCGTTGCGCAGCAACAGTACCCGACTTCACCGCTCTGACTAAAAAACAGTACACTGTACTGTTTTTATTGACGTTAGACCTTCACAGGTTCAAGTCCTGTAAAACAAAAAATTACCGAAC
>JAZLAD010000044.1:0-9338 GCA_045613005.1 Acutalibacteraceae bacterium
GATTACAACATCTTTAACGCACATAATTACAATCTCCTTATTTTGACTAGCGATTTATTTGACTATACAGTAATTATACCACATTTAATGCTTTCGTCAATATTTTGTGAATAAGTTCTAATATTTATCCAACTTTATATATTTTTTTGATAGTCGATTTGGTTAAAATTATCAGTAAAGCTGTTATTTTTTTCTTTTTTGCGGTTCAAGACCTAATATTTTACGGTCAGATTTTGAAAGTTCTATCTGCTCGTACATATCGGGACGGCGCTCTTTTGTTATTAGAAGTGACTGCTTTCTACGCCATTTTTCGATTTCGGCGTGGTTACCCGACAGTAAAACCTCGGGAACCTCGATATTTCTCCAAACGGCAGGACGGGTATACTGCGGATACTCAAGCGTTCCGCTGAAATGACTTTCATCCTCAAAGCAAAGGTCGTCAGAGAGTACGCCCGGTAACATTCTGCAGACAGCATCGGCTAGTACCATTGCGGGAAGCTCACCGCCTGTCAGCACGTAATCACCCACAGATATCTCTTCATCAACTATTTCGTCAATAATCCTTTGGTCGATACCCTCGTAGTGTCCGCAAAGGATTACCAGACGGTCTAGCTTTGATAGCTCAACCACTTTGTTTTGAGTAAGGGTTTTACCCTTTGGGGACATATAGATAAGGTGAGGCTTTTCCTCGTTTTGGTCATAAAGGGAGCAAAAGCAATCATAGATAGGGGAGGCTGCCATAACCATTCCCATACCGCCGCCGTATGGCATATCGTCTACCTTATTATGCTTATTTCCCGAAAAATCTCTGATGTTAGTGCACTTAATTTCCACCGCACCGGATTTTCTTGCTCTGCCTATAATACTCTCATTAAGTACCGCTTCGCACATTTCGGGAAATAGGGTCATTATATCAATCTTCATTGTCAAAAATCCCCTTTAAAGGTCTGATAATCGCCTTTTCGTTTTGCACGTCAACCGAAACTATAACGCTATCTATCGCGGGAACTAAATACTCCGCGCCGTTTTTTTCGATGTGCCAAACGTCGTTAGCACCTGTTTTTGAAACGTCGGTTACAGTGCCTAAACACTCATCGGTATCCGCATCAAAAACCTCGCAACCGATTAGCTCGTCAACAAAGTATCTGCCTTCCGGAAGCTTTGCATCGTCGCGCTTAATATAAAGTGTTTCATTTCTAAGCTTTTCTGCCTCTTCAATAGTTTCTACACCCTTAATTTTAGCGATAGCAATTCTGCCGTGTGAGGAGAGTGATTTTATTTCAAGGGCTTCTTTTCCGCCCTTTATATACAAGGTTTTAAACTGTTTTAAAAATTCGCAGGAATCAGCCCAAGGGTCGATACGCACCATACCTTTTACACCGTGTGTGCCGACGATTTTTCCTGCTTCAAGAAATTCTTTTTTCATAATAATTCCTTTTTAAAATTAGAGTTAATTTTTAATAAAAGCCCTCGGAAGACGAGGGCTTTTATACTAGTCGATTTCAACCGCAATTTTCTGTTCGTTACGACTTGCGGCTGCACGCATAACGGTACGAATTGCCTTAGCAATACGACCCTGTTTACCGATAACTCTGCCCATATCGTTCTCAGCTACCTTAAGGTGATAAACGATTACGCCCTCTTCGTTAGGCTGGTCTACAGTTACGGTTACGGCTTCAGGCTTTTCAACAAGCCCTGAAACGATAGAAATAAGAAGTTTTTCCATAAAATTACTCCTGATTAAAGAACGCCGTTCTTCTTAAGTAAAGACTTAACGGTATCAGTAGGCTGTGCGCCGTTAGATATCCACTGCTTTGCTTTCTCTACGTCAATTTTTACCTCTGCAGGATTCTTGGTTGGGTCATAAGAACCGATTTCCTCGATGAAACGACCGTCGCGTGGGAATCTTGAATCAGCTACAACAACACGGTAGAAAGGAGCTCTCTTTGCACCGAGTCTGCGAAGTCTAATTTTAACTGCCATTAAAAACACCTCCAAAAATAGAATATTTATATTTTTAAAGCTAAAAGCATTTAAAAACTATTTAAAAACCGAAGCCACCGGGGAAGCCTTTTCCGCCGAAGCCTTTGCGCTTAAAGGACTTAGAATTCATTTGCTTGAACATCTTTTTCATTTGTTCAAACTGTTTAAGCAGTCTGTTTACGTCCTCAACCTTCATACCGCTACCCGCCGCAATTCTGCGCTTACGGGATGCGTTTATAATATCGGGCTTTGCACGTTCCTTTTTGGTCATAGACTGTATTATCGCCTCTATGCGAAGCAACTGTCTATCATCTATATCCACGTCGCGAAGCTGCTTATCCATACCTGGAAGCATAGATAAAATGCTCTTTAGACTGCCCATTTTCTTAATCTGTCTGAACTGGTCGAGCAGGTCGTTCATATCGAACTTGTTTTCCTGCATACGTCTGGCGGTTTCCTCAGCCGCCTTTTCGTCAATCTCGGTTTCAACTCGCTCAATAAGGGAAAGCACGTCACCCATACCGAGAATTCTTGAAGCCATACGGTCAGGGTGGAATTCTTCAAGCTCGTGAAGCTTTTCGCCAACACCTGCAAACATAATCGGCTTGCCTGTTACAGCCTTAACCGACAGCGCCGCACCGCCTCTTGTATCACCGTCAAGCTTTGTGAGTATTACGCCGTCAATCTCCAAAATCTCGTTAAAGGATTTTGCAATGTTTACAGCGTCCTGACCCACCATAGAGTCGATAACCAAGAGAATATTATCTATCTCAATCGCTTCTTTTATGCGACGGAGTTCGTCCATAAGCTCGGTGTCGATATGAAGTCTACCCGCAGTATCAAGGATTAGAAAGTCGTGGCCGTAGTCTCTAGCATACTTAATTGCTTCCTTAGCAATTTTCTCAGGCTTTTCGGTGCCCATTTCGAAAACGGGTGCGCCAACAGCCTTACCTACTATCTTTAACTGCTCAATAGCGGCAGGACGGTATATATCACAAGCCGCAAGCATAGGTCGGTGACCCTTTGCCTTTAAATGCTTTGCAAGTTTTGCGGAATGTGTTGTTTTACCCGAACCCTGAAGACCGCACATCATAATAACGGTGGGTATCTTGGATGAGGTTTTAAGACGTGCCTGTTCGCCACCCATAAGAGCGGTTAGCTCGTCCCTTACAATCTTAACAACCATCTGGGCGGCGGTAAGACTTTCCATAACGTTAGCACCGATACACTTTTCGGTAACGGTATTTGTAAAGTCCTTAGCAACCTTATAGTTAACGTCGGCTTCAAGGAGCGCCAGTCTTACTTCGCGCATAGCCTCTTTAACGTCTGCCTCACTAAGTTTGCCTTTGCCTCTTAGCTTTTTAAAGACAGCTGACAGCTTATCTGAAAAATTATCAAAAGCCATACACGAACACTCCCAACTATACTGAATTTAAAGATTTTCTATTATGCTGTAGATTTCTTCAACTGCCTCATCGGTTTTTAAACTGCTTAATTCCTTAAGGCGTGAAAACTTTTCACAGTAGCCGCATCTTTCTTCCAAAGAATAGAGCGCTTCCTTGCCTCGCTTTACAAGGTCTGCCACGCCCTGACGGGTAACTCCCTCGTTTTCGGCAATTTCCGAGAGGGATAAATCCTCATCGTAATAATACATTAAAATTTTTCGCTGCTTCTCGTTTAAAAACTCTCCGTAAACGTCAAGCAACGCGCCTACGTGTAAATCCTTGGGCATTTTACGCACCTCCAAAAAAGAGAAACGTTTTTTACAGCCTACCGATTATAGCACACTTTTTTATATCTGTCAAGTTTTTTTCTTTACACCGATTATTAATTTTTATTTTTTGGTTGAAAAAAGGTGAACCTCATAATATAATATATAATGAAATTGCAAAAAGGAGGGTGCATATGAAAAAAATAGCTAGTGTTTTAATGTGTGTATTAATGATGTTAACTATCTTTTCAGGCTGCGGAAATGATTATCTTTCGCAGTATATATATTTTCAGTTAAACGATGCACCCATAACGCTTGACCCACAGTCAGCCTCGAGTGAGAGTGAGCTTTTAATCGTGAGAAATCTTTACGAAGGCTTACTTCGTAAAAGTGACAGCGGCGCTATAGTTTGCGGTGCTTGTGAAAGCTTTGAGCAGGAGGGATTAACCTATACCTTTATATTAAGGGAGGATCTTGTTTGGAGTGACGGCACTCCCGTTACTGCCGACGATTTCGTCTTTGGAATAGAAAGGGCGCTTGACCCTAAAACCAAATCTCCATTTGCCAAAAGGCTTATTTGCATAAAGGGGGCAAAGGAATTTAACAGCGGCGAGGCTGATGCTTCGGCGCTGTCGGTTAAAGCGGTAAATAATAAAACCTTGAAAATCGAACTTGCTTTTGATGATCCTGATTTTAAATCGGCATTGGCGAGTAGTGTTGCGATGCCTTGTAATCGAGAATTTTTTGATAATAGCGGCGGAAAATACGGCAGAGAGGCAGATAAAATTCTTTCGAACGGCTCGTATTATATAGCAAAGTGGAATAAGGAGGATTTCGGAATAAGGCTTTATAAAAACCAAGAGTACAACGGAGATTTTGCACCTCAAAATGCGGCGGTTTTTATATCCCGAAAAGAAAAAGAAGAAACTCTTAAGCTTTTGGAAAAAGATACTATAGATATGGCACTGCTTGATAACGCTGATATATCGAGTGCAAAGGAAAAAGAGTTTAAACTTTATAACGTGGATAATATTTGCTGGGTGCTAACCATTGGCGGAGATTTTAACCCAAACGTCAAAAAAGCACTTGCCTTGTCGGTTTCAAGGGACAATTATTCTAAGAGCCTGTCAGATGGTTTTTGCGCAGCCGACAGTATTTATCCTGATATAATTAAAGAGAGTGTCAGTGAAGAATACAACGTGGCATTAGCCTATGATATACAAACAGCTAAGCAAATTTTGTCGGAAGAAATATCAAAAATGCCTGACAAAAAGTTTCCTCAAACTACGCTTTATTATTATAACAATACACAAATAAAGCCTTGTGTTGTTGCAATAGCGGGGCATTGGCAGAAGAATTTAGGTGCATTCGTAAACATAGAGGCAAAGGATAATCTATCCTATCTCACCTCACAGCTTAAAAACAGTGATTTGCATTTGGCGATTTTTCCTGTAAATGCTAAAAGCAGTTCGGGCAAGGAATATCTTTTGGATTTTGGAATAAATTTATATGGTGCTGAAAAGTCACTTATAAGTATTGAGGAGGAACTTTTAAAGTCACATAGCGTAATACCCATAGCGTATGAGCAAACAAACATTGTTACAACCAAAAATATAAAAGAAATTTTTATAGATGAAGAAAACGGATATATTGATTTTTCATTCGTTGTAAAACAAGACTAAAAAAGACGGAAACCAATTCGGTTTCCGTCTTAATTTTATATTAGTATGCTTTGCCCCAGTAGAGCATCTTATCTGCCTTTTTACCACAGCAAACGCAGGTGTCGGATATTTCTTTTTGTTCAAAAGGAATACAACGTGATGTTACACCTGCAACCTCTTTTAACTTATCCTCACAGGCTCTGTCGCCGCACCACATAGCTCTTATAAAACCGGGCTTATTATCGGCAACCTCTTTCATTTCGTCAAGGTTTTTAACGTCATAGGTCATATTTTCTCTGCGCTCTAGTGCCTTATTGTAAAGACCGCTTCTTACAGCCTCGAGAAGCTGCGGAATTTGCTCTTTTAAATTTTCAAGAGGCACAATGGTTTTTTCTCTGTTGTCGCGGCGAACCACAACGCAAACACCGTTTTCAATATCGCGAGGGCCGATTTCGATACGTAGAGGTACACCCTTCATTTCATACTCTGCAAACTTCCAACCCGGTGACTGCTCACCGTTATCAAGCTTTACTCTGCAAACGTCTTTAAGGCTCTCGTAAACCTCGGTTGCCTTTTCCACAACGCCTTCTTTGTGTGAAGCTATCGGAACGATAACCACCTGAATAGGTGCAATATCGGGCGGAAGAACAAGACCGTTGTTATCACCGTGCGTCATAATAACGGCACCGATCAGACGGGTTGTTGTACCCCAAGAGGTCTGGAATGGGTTGATAGGCTTATTATCCTTATCGGTGTAGCTTATATCAAAAGCCTTTGCAAAGCCGTCACCAAAATAGTGGGATGTACCGCTTTGTAAAGCCTTACCGTCGTGCATAAGTGCCTCGATTGTGTATGTAGCCTCAGCACCTGCAAAACGTTCCTTTTCGGTTTTTTGACCCTTTACTACAGGCATTGCAAGATACTGCTCTGCAAAATAAGCGTATACGTTTAGCATCTGCTCGGTCTCTTGTCTTGCTTCCTCGGCGGTGGCGTGAAGGGTGTGACCCTCTTGCCATAAGAATTCACGTGAACGTAGGAATGGACGTGTTGTCTTTTCCCAACGAACAACGCTGCACCACTGATTGTAAAGCTTTGGAAGGTCGCGATAGGAATGAACTATATTCTTAAAGTGGTCGCAGAAAAGTGTTTCAGAGGTAGGGCGAACGCAAAGTCTTTCCTCTAACTTTTCTTCACCGCCGTGTGTTACCCAAGCAACCTCTGGAGCGAAGCCCTCAACGTGGTCCTTCTCCTTTTGTAAAAGGCTTTCAGGGATAAACATAGGCATATATACGTTTTCGTGACCTGTCTTTTTGAAAAGACCGTCCATAAGTCGCTGAATGTTTTCCCAAATTGCATAGCCGTAAGGTCTTATAATCATACAGCCCTTAACAGAGGAATAATCGATAAGCTCTGCTTTAATACATACGTCGGTATACCATTTTGCAAAATCCTCCTCCATAGAGGTTATTGCTTTTACCATTTTTTCATTATTAGCCATTTAAATCACCGTTTCTACATAATTACAATCATTATATAACGAATGTATAATTTTTGCAAGAACTTTATATGAATTGCTTTAAAAAATAAAAAAGTGTTGACAAATTGGATTTTTCAACATACAATTCTTATATAAAACATTTTCTCAAAAGGTAGGAGAACTTTTATGGTATTTGAAAAAATTACAAAGATGTTAGCTGATCAGCTTGACGCGAATATTGAAGATATGACAATGGAAACAAGAATAGGTGAGGACCTCGGTGCTGACAGTCTTGACGTCGTTGAGCTTTTGATGGCAATTGAAGAAGAGTTTGAAGTTGAAATTCCCGACGAGGATATCGAAGCTTTAAAGACAATCGGCGATGTAGTTGAATACATACAGAATAAAAAGGATTAAAATTACAAAAGCCGTTATGTTAAGCATAATGGCTTTTTTAATTTGGCATTTAGCTAAGAAAATAAAAGGGTGATAAAAATGAAAAAAATTCTATCGGTTTTATTAGCACTTGCATTATTGTTATCATTATGTGCTTGTGGTAACGGCAACGCAGACGGCGGCTCAAAGGACGATAACTCGTCAGCACAAATTGGAACCTCAAGTATTGCTCCGAATACAACAAAGCCTCCTCTGACCAATCTTCCGTCAACAGTATATCCAGAGGATGCCGAAACTGAAAAGGCACATTTTGAAACCTTTGATAATGACCCTTATACCCATCAGCTCGTTCGTTATGAGGTAAATAAGGAATGTAAAGGCTACTACGCAACACCAAAGGCTAAGGGCAAATATCCTACCGTTGTTATAATGCACGGTCAGGGTAGCGTAGAAGGATTCAAAACAAGACTGTTATCACATATTAATAACTGGGTAAAACAGGGCTATCTGCCGCCTATGGTGGTTGTAATTCCTGAAATTATGGATTACACAGGCGCTGATGACAGTAATATGCAGGATTTTGAGTATTATATCAGCAGTCACTATCCAAACAGATTTAACGCACTGCTTACAAGCATTGAAAAGGGTACTTTGTCCTCACAAATTGGCACGGATAAGCCAATCTACGTTACAGGCTTCTCGATGGGCGGTATGGCTGCTGTTCATGCAGGTGCTGAATACAACACACGTCTTAAATACGTTGGAGGTTTAAGTCCTGCAAGAGCCTTCTATTTAGGTGAAGACGGTATCGGTTTCCATAAGAAGAAGGCGGATATTTATTTTTCTCAGGAAGCCGATGCACACGTATACCTTGCCGCAGGCAGAGGTGAGCAAAATCAAGAGTTCTTAGATACAATCAACCGCTACGCTTTAGCTATAAACGTAAATAATCCAACCGTTGTTACAAAGTGCGTTGCTCCTCCAACCTGGGGTGGTCACAGCTGGCAACTGGCTCACAGAGAATTATTTATGTATCTCTACTTTGCTACGGTAGGTCATGTTCCAAGCCTTGAATATGCGGCTTCTATTTGCAATAATCCTGATGAGCATACTGCTCCTATAATCGTTTATAAAGAAGAAACACATAAATAAAATAAGAGGGTGTAGTTGTGAAAAAGTTTTTAGCACTCTTGCTATCAATAATCTTAATAATTTCGTTGGCTGCTTGTGGTAAGGGCAACACTTCTGACACTTTAAAGGACGCTAATTCTTCGTCGCAAAGTGAGGCTGCAGTCTATTCTCCTAATACAACCAAGCCGCCTCTGACCAATCTTACGTCAACAGTATATCCAGAGGATGCCGAAACAGAAAAGGCACATTTTGAAACCTTTGAGGATGATCCTTATACCCATCAGCTCGTTCGTTACGAGTTAAATAAGGAATGTAAAGGCTATTACGCAACACCAAAGGCAAAGGGTGAGTATCCTACTGTTGTTATTATGCACGGTCAGGGTACTGTAGAAAAATTCAAAACAAGACTTTTATCACATATTAATAACTGGGTAAAACAGGGCTATCTGCCGCCTATGGTGGTTGTAATTCCTGAAATCATGTATTATGCAGGCATGGGCGAAAGCGAAATGCACGACTTTGAGCTTTATATAAACAGAAACTATAAGAACAGATTTAACGCACTGCTTACAAGCATTGAAAATGGTACGCTGTCTTCACAGATAGGTACGGATAAGCCAATCTACGTTACAGGCTTCTCGATGGGCGGTATGGCTGCTGTTTACGCAGGTGCCGAATACAACACGCGCCTTAAATACGTTGGAGGCTTAAGTCCTGCAAGAGCATTTTATTTAGGCGAAGACGGTATAGGTTTCCATAAGAAGAAGGCAGATATTTATTTTTCTCAGGAAGCCGATGCACACGTATACCTTGCCGCAGGCAGAGGTGAGCAAAATCAGGAGTTCTTAGATACTATCAACCGATATGCTTTAGCTATAAAAGTGAACAACCCAACCATTGTTACAAAATGCGTTGCTCCTCCAATCTGGGGCGGTCACAGTTGGGAACTGGCTCACAGAGAATTATTTATGTACCTTTA
>JAZLAD010000045.1:0-10136 GCA_045613005.1 Acutalibacteraceae bacterium
TCCCTTAGGTACATTCTAAGGTCAAGCGCTACCTGATCGTTTCTGCTTCTTGCTGTATGAAGTTTTTTACCTAAATCGCCTAGTCTAGACGTTAACTCTGCTTCAACAAACATATGTATATCCTCGCAGGATAAATCAATCTGTAAATTTCCGCTTTCAAGGTCAGATAAAATACCCTCTAGACCCTCTATTATCTTTTCGGCTTCTTCATTTTTAATAATTCCCTTGAAGCCGAGCATAGCGGCGTGTGCCATACTGCCCTTTATATCCTGTTTATACATACGGCTGTCAAAGCCTATAGATGAGTTAAAATCATCTGCTATACTGTCTGTTTCGCCGCCTGTGCGACCTGCCCACATCTTAGCCATTTCTATTTTCCTTTCAGTATTTAATGTCGGGTTCAAAGCAAGGCATAAGCTCTAGCTTAAACAGGTTTCTCTTATGCATTGTGTCAATCTTTTCTTTAATCTGCAAATCGTCGATTTCACCTGTGCGGATGTATCTGTCAAGCACTGCATAGGTAAAACCTAAATTATCCTCGTCGGTTTTACCGCAAAGGCCGTCAATCGGCACCTTTTCAACCAAGCTTTCGGGTAAATTTAAGTATCTGCCTATCTTCTTAATCTCGTCAACAGTAAGTCTTGAAAGAGGACTGAAATCGCCTGCGGCATCGCCGTAGCGTGTGGAATAGCCTACCCAGTCTTCAGATAAATTACAGGTGTTTACCACTCTGCCGTTAAGACTCTGAGATACTGCATAAAGTGTTGCCATTCTAATTCTCGGAGGAAGATTTGTATTGCTTTGCACCGATAGTTCTAAATCATTTGGTATACTGTTTTTAAGACCGTCAATTGCGTCTTTTACGTTTATTGTAAAGTTCTTAATACCAAGGTGGCTTACAAGAAGTCTTGAGCAATCTATATCTGCCTGTTCACCGTAGGGCATAAGCACACCTATTACCCTATCCTTGCCGAGCGCCTCGACGCAAAGTGCCGCTGCTACCGAGCTATCCTTACCGCCCGAAATACCAATAACGGCGTTACAGCCCTTCCCGTTTTTTTCGAAAAAATCTCTTATCCAACAAATACACTCTTCGGTTACTTTTTTAACGTCAAACATCTTATACCTCCGTTAAAACAGGGTAGAAATCCATACTACCCCAACATATCCTATAGATTATATCACAGTATTTTACTTTTATCAAGATTTTGGTTGCTTTATTTGACAAAATAATTTACCTGTGATAAAATTAGACTAGAAAATTTTAGGAGTAAGTATGGACACTAAAAAGTATGTTAAAGGGATAAAATTATTTTTGTTTGATATGGACGGCACGCTTTATTTAGGCGACCGACTTTACGACTTTACAAAAGAGTTGCTTTCTACAATTAAGGCTCAAAACAAGCGTTATTTGTTTATGACCAACAACTCTTCAAAAAGTGTAGAAGACTATGTAAAAAAACTCAAAAAATTAGGTATTGAGGCTACCAAAGAAGACTTTATAACCTCTTCACAGGCAACTGCTCTCTACCTGAAAGAAAACTGCCCGAATGATAGGCTATACGTTTGCGGAACTAATTCGCTTAAATCAGAGCTTGAAAGCTACGGCTTTGAAATTACCGAGGATTTAGATAAGGTAGACTGTATCGTTATGGGAAACGATACCGAGCTTACCTTTAAAAAACTTGACGATATTTCAAGGCTTTTATCTACCCGCAAAGTAAAGTATATCGCAACCAATCCCGACTACGTTTGTCCTACCGAGTACGGTTTTGTTCCCGATTGCGGTTCCTTTTGCGATATGATATATAATGCTACCAACAAGCGCCCCATATTTATTGGAAAACCCGAACCTGCAATGCCAATTATCGCTATGAAAACTACAGGCTATTCAAAAAATGAAACCGCCGTAATAGGCGACAGAATTTATACCGATATTAAAAGCGGAATAAACGCAGGAATTAAAAACATACTTGTCTTAAGTGGTGAGACCACTTTAGAAACACTTGAAAAAGCATCAGACAAACCCGATTTGGTACTAAACAGTGCCAATGAAATTCTTGAAATTTTAAAAGGTTGATTAAAAAGGCTGTGATATTTTTTCACAGCCCATTTTTATACGTAAAAATGCAGTTTTTTCTTGTAATTTTATACCATATATGGTATAATAGCAAATAATTATATGTAAATGGTGGTAATGGTAATGAGTAAAAGTATAAAATGTCCGTTTTGTGCATACAACGAGAGCAAAACTATTGATTCACGCCCTACCGATGAAGGTGAAAAAATCCGCAGAAGAAGAGAATGTATTCAGTGCGGAAAGCGTTTCACAACCTACGAAATGATTGAAACTATGCCTATTGTTGTTATCAAGCGTGATAAATCTAGAGAGGCATTTAACCGAGAAAAGCTTATAAACGGTATGCTCAGAGCCTGTGAAAAGCGCCCCGTTTCTATCGAAACGCTTGAAAACGCAATAAATGATATCGAAACGGTTATTCAAAACTCACTTGACCGCGAGGTTAGCAGTGAGAAAATCGGTGAGCTTGTTATGGAAAAGCTCAAGGATATAGACGAGGTAGCTTACGTGCGCTTTGCATCGGTTTACCGTTCGTTTAAGGACGTAAATTCCTTTATGGCAGAGCTTACAAGCCTTCTAAACAACAACAAGTAATTTCAGGAGATTAAAATGAACGACTATGAACTTTTAGCAGAGCTTCTGCTACCGAATATTGATAAAACACCGGAATACTACGAAAATCTTTTCCCCGAAAGAGTTTTAAAAGAGGGCGCGAGAGTTACAAGAATAGCGCCAAGTCCTACAGGTTATCTGCATTTGGGCACACTCTTTACAGCACTTGCAAACAGAATAACCGCAACCTCTACAAACGGTATATTCTTCACAAGAATTGAGGATACCGATAAAAAACGCGAGGTTGAAGGCGGTATTGAAAATATTATCGACGGTCTTAAGCGTTTTGGCATAAATATTGACGAGGGCTTTATTTCAGGCACTGAGGAATCGGGCGATTACGGTCCGTATCAGCAAAGCAAGAGAGCCGAAATTTATCAGACCTATGCCAAAAAACTTATAAAAGAAGGTCTTGCCTACCCTTGCTTCTGCACTGCTGAGGAACTAGACAAGGTAAGAAGCGAACAGGAAACAAACAAAATTAGAACAGGCTACCACGGAGAGTGGGCAAAGCACAGAAATATAACCTATGCTGAGGCTAAAGCACTAATAGACGAAGGCAAGCCTTTCGTTGTAAGACTTCGTTCCCCCGGCAGCGAAGAAAATAAGGTGATTTTCGAAGACGGTATCAAGGGTAAAATTGAAATGCCTGAAAACGATGAGGATTTCGTTCTTCTTAAATCTGACGGTATACCCACCTACCATTTTGCCCACGCTATAGACGACCATTTAATGCACACCACCCACGTTATGCGCGGTGACGAATGGATTTCTTCGGTTCCAAAGCACATACAGCTCTTTAAGCTATTAGGCTTTAAGGTGCCGAAATTCGCACACGTTTCCCCTATTATGAAGCTTGAAAACGGCGCTAAAAGAAAAATATCTAAGCGTAAAGACCCTGAGGCTGCAGTTCATTTCTTCGCAGAAGAAGGTTACGATCCTGACAGCGTTATCGAGTATCTAATGACTATTGCCGCTTCCGATTTCGAGGATTGGCGCAGAGCAAATCAAGACGCTCCAATTAGCGCGTTCAAATTCAACCCCAAAAAGATGAGCGTTTCGGGTGCACTTTTTGATCATAACAAACTAAACGACGTTAGCAAAATCAAGGTTTCCCGCATGAACGCCGAAACGGTTTATGAAAAGCTGACCGCTTGGGCTGAAGAATTTGATAAAGACTTTTATGATATTTTAACTGCTGACCCTAACTATACAAAGGCTGTTCTGGCTATTGACCGTGACGTACCGAAGCCACGCCGTGATATAGCAAAATGGAACGAGGTTAAGGATTATTTCTCATATATGTTCAATAGCCTCTACTCTCCTTGCTACCAATTGCCTGAAAATATTGATGCAGCCGATGCTAAAGCATTTCTAAACGCTTACAAGGAAATTTATTCCGAGACCGACGACCGTCAGGCTTGGTTTGATAAGATAAAGGCTGTAGCGCCCAAACTTAACTTTGCAGCTGACACCAAGGAATACAAGGCAAACCCTGAAAATTTCAAGGGAAGTGCAGGAGACCTTAGCACCGTGCTTCGTATTGCTATTACGGGAAGAAGAAACACACCCGACCTTTGTAGTATAATGCAGGTGTTAGGCCGCGAGTGCTGTTTTGAACGCATTGACAAAATGATAAATTCTATTTGATTTAAGAGGTTTTATAATGGAAGAGAACAAAGTTTTAAATGAAGAAGAGGTTGTAAAACCTTCTAACTTTATACATGATTTTATTGACGAGGATTTAGCCGAGGGCGTTTATAACAAGGTGCAGACCCGTTTCCCACCCGAGCCTAACGGATACCTTCACATAGGTCACGCAAAAGCTATCTGCATAGATTTCGGCACTGCACAAAAATACAACGGAAGCTGTAATTTGCGTCTTGACGATACCAACCCCACAAAAGAGGACGTTGAGTACGTTGACGCTATTAAAGAGGATATCAAATGGTTAGGCTTTAAGTGGGACAACCTTTACTATGCTTCTGACTATTTTGATTTTATCTATGAATGCGCGCTAAAGCTTATTGATAAGGGTTTAGCTTACGTTGACGAGTCAACACCCGAGCAAATCCGAGAAATGCGCGGTACACTGACAGAGGCGGGTATTAACAGCCCCTACCGTGACCGCCCTATCGAAGAAACAAAGGATTTATTCCGCAGAATGACCGAGGGCGAGTTCGAAAACGGTGCAATGGTTCTTCGTGCTAAGATTGATATGTCATCTTCTAACCTTAATATGCGCGACCCTGTTATTTACCGTATAATGCACGCACACCACCACCGCACAGGCGATAAGTGGTGTGTATATCCCATGTACGACTTTGCACATCCTTTAAGCGATGCTAAAGAGGGTGTTACCCACTCGCTTTGCTCACTTGAGTTTGAAAATCACAGACCGCTATATAATTGGTTCTTAGAGGTTTTAGATATTGATACACCGCCAAGGCAGATTGAGTTTGCAAGAATGAACGTAAACTACACGCTTACCAGCAAACGCAAATGCTTAAAGCTTGTAAACGACAGTTTAGTTTCAGGTTGGGATGATCCCAGAATGGCAACACTTTGCGGTATGCGCCGCAGAGGTTATCCTGCCGAGGCTGTTCGTGCTTTTGTTGATAAAATCGGTGTTTCCAAGGCTTACAGCGTTATTGACTACGCTTTGCTTGAAAGCTGTGTAAGAGATTATTTAAACGAACACGCTGACAGAGCTATGGCTGTACTTCGTCCCTTGAAGGTTGTAATCGACAACTATCCTGTAGGACAAGTAGAAGAAATTGAGGTTGATATTAACCCAAATAATGCCGAAAAGGGCAAGAAAAAGGTTACCTTCTCAAGAGAGATTTTTATTGAACAGGATGACTTTATGCTAGACCCTCCGGGCAAGTATTTCAGACTTTGTCCTCAAAAAGAGGTTCGTTTGAAGGGTGCATATTTTGTTAAATATGCTTCTCACGAGGAGGATGAAAACGGCAATATAACCGTAGTTCACTGCACCTACGACCCCGAAAGCCGTGGTGGCGAGTCTCCTGACGGCAGAAAGGTTAAGGGCACTCTTCACTGGGTTAGTGCCGACCATTGCGCCGAGGCTGAGATAAGACTATACGACCGACTCTTTAACGTTGAAAACCCAAGCGACGAAGAGGGCGTTTCATCCTTTGCAGATAACTTAAACCCCGCTTCCCTTACCGTGCTTAAAGGCTGTAAGCTTGATTTAGACCTTAAGGAAAAGAGCGTTGGCGACACCTTCCAGTTTATGAGACAGGGATATTTCTGTGTTGACAAGGATTCAACACCTGACAATTTGATCTTTAACCGCACGGTAGCGCTTAAAGATTCATTCGTGAAAAAATAATGGTTACTGTAAACGATATATTTGAATTTTTATCCGAAAAATATCCTCTAGACACCGCCTGTGATTTCGACAACGTAGGCTTCCTCGTTGGCAATAAGGAAACTATTGTTACAAAAATACTTGTTTGTCTTGACTGTGATAAGTTTGCTTTAGAGCATGCGAGCGAAATGGGATGTGAGCTTATTATTACCCACCACCCCGTTATCTTTGACGGTCTTAAAAGTGTGACACACGGTGATACTGTTTACGAGCTTATAAAGAGTGATATTTCGGTAATTTCTATGCACACAAATCTGGATATTGCTAAGGGTGGTGTGACAGATTCTCTTTGCGAAATACTAGAGCTTAAAAACGTAAAGCCGTATACCGCACACGATGGATTTACAATCCGAAGTGCCAAAACCGATATTAAAAATCCCGACGAGTTAGCACAGCATATTAAGGAAAAGTTGGGTTACTCGGTGCGCTTTGTTGGCGAAACTTTAATTGAAAACGTGCTTGTTTGCTCGGGCTCAGGTGCTGATTTTTTAGAGGACGCTATTACCGATAACTTCGATGCGCTAATTACGGCAGACGTTAAGCACCACGTATTTATAGAGGCTATCAATAAAGGAATCTCACTTTTTGATTGCGGACATTATGCCAGCGAAGCGGTTATAATAGAGCCTCTTAAAAACTTACTTTACGAGCACTTCGACCAAACCGAAATACTAAGCTATTATTCAGATAAAATAAAAAGTGTATAAATAACACCCACCTTAAATAAAGGGGATAAAAATGTTAAAAGAATTCAAAAACAGTAATAGAAACGTAATTTACGACGTTATTAAAGCAATAGGTATTATAGCCATTGTTTTAGGTCATTGCTTTCCATACGGTGACGTGGTAAGGTTTGTCTACGGCTTCCATTTAGCAATATTTTTCTTTGTTTCAGGTCTTCAGTTTAACGATAAAAAATATGCAAACGAACCGTTTTTACTGCTGCAAAACCGAGTTAAATCTATGTGGCCGAGTTTCTTTTGCTATATGACCTTTTTTACACTTACTTTTAATATTGCAACAAGGATACATCTACTGCCGTCTTCAGATTTAATTGGTATAAACGATATGCTAAGCCGAGTTATTAATAACTTCTTTTTCTATGGTGGTGAAACACTTGGAGGCGCTATGTGGTTTGTTCCTATGATGCTGGCGGGCGTTATAATATTCTCTGCTGTTTTGTATCTTTCAAAACAATTTGTGCCGCGTTTTAGGATTGTACTTACCGTTTTAATAACTTTGGCTATTGGTGGTGTAGGCATCTTAGCTGTTTGCAGACACTATCACTACGTATTTTTTACAGAAATATCATTTCTGCTTATCCCCTTAATGCTTTTAGGTTATCTCATATCACTAAAAGGCTTTGATTTTAAAAAGCTTTTAAAATTACCGATATTTATTATAACACTAGCATTTTTTGTGTTTTTCACCGTTATAAAGGACTGTCAAATAGAGCTTTCGGCAAAACAGATAGTTTCTCCTTATCTCTTTTACCCGATAACCGTTTGCGGAATTTATTCCATGTGTTATTTAGCTAAGGTTCTATCCTCGGTTAAATACGTTTCAAGTGTTTTAGCTTTTATCGGTAAATATTCCTTTGATATTATGGCGCTGCATTTTCTAATCTTTAAGCTTGTAGATTTAGTTGTAGGACTAATTATAAAAGCTCCTGCTTTGTCCTATTCGGTTTTCCCAAGAGCATACCCTAAGCTTTGGCCGATATATTTTGTTTTAAGCATTGCTATCGCTCCGTTTGTGAGAATAGCGGCTAATAGACTATATAGCGCAATAAAGAATTTTTGCGCTAAAACGTTTGCAGCAAAAGATTAAAAATTCGATACCTTAACGGTATGTTAATTTCCTTTTCCGACAACTAATAATCAAATTCGTATTTTGTAGAGAGCGATTGTCATAGGCGTTGTACCCGTAAGGATACAACGCCAGTTTTATTCGCCAAAGGCGAGTGATATTGCTTCGCAGTTATGTTATGCTTTTGCATAGTGATATTGTCCTACGGACAGTTTTTAGTGCGAATAAAATAACACTACGACCAAAGGGAGTAATATCACTTTCGCAAAGTGAAAATATCACTCTTTGCAAAGCAAAGAATATCACTTATCTTTCTTTTTGTTGTAAAAAGGGTTTAGGTATCACCCAAAAAGAAACATTTGTACTTACAAATATGATGCTGGTTCTATCCGATATGCATAAGAAAAGCCTCGATGAATTTCATCGAGGCTTTAATCTTCCTTATAAGAAGTAGGCTTTTCAACCTTCCTTTACTTGTATGCAACTAGTTTTCCACTGTCTATCAGTAATTCAAGATATTTTTTTGTTTTTTCACATTTTACAGTAAAACATAAACTTGCTGTAGACTGATACTCATAATTGTCTTGACTATACCAGTGTGCTTGGAAATACCTTTTAGCACTAAAATCAGAATTTGCTAAAACGTTACCGGCGGTTTTAACCTCTTCGTTATATATTCTAAGCAGTTGTTTAAAGTCGTTTACACTTATAGTACCGTGATAGGCTGTTGTTATATTACTAAAGTAAAACTCTATTTTTTCAGGATTAATCTCAAGCAGTTTATCATAGTACATATTAATATGCTCGTCGCTTATATAATTTTTCAGAGTCTCCTGCTTTATATCCTCTTTTAATACGGTATAGCTTCTGCTAAACGTCTTGCCGTTTTTAAGGGTATATACTATGGCAACGTCGGTATAATCATAGATGATGTTTTCTCCCCTTAGTGCTAATTTTTCATCAATTATTTTCTTGTGAAGTTCGAGTGGCAGATTGTTATCGGTATATGTAATTGCGGGATACTCTTGAAGCTGTAGCGTGGCAGATTCTATTTCAGTTTCCTTCGGAATTTTTTTCGAAAAGCCCAGCGGGTCTACAAACATTAAAAGAGTAATAACACCCATAATTGCTACCGAAACTGTGCCAAGTAAAAGAGCGCTTTTAAAGTTTTTAAAGCTTCTGTTGGTTATGGCTGAGTATGCTACAGCCGCTATCAGAGCACCTATTACAGCAATAATCCAAAACACAACTGTGTTTATTTCTCCGCCCGAAAGCATATAGCCTACCCCGTAAGCTGTGCAGAAAGTAATTATAAATCCGCATAAAAGATATACAAATTGATATGCGTAAGCACTACCGGTTCTTTCTGCCTTTCTCTTTTTGTAGAGAAGACACGTTACCGTATAAAATACCGATGTCAGTACAATTGATATTACAAAAAAAGTTATAATTTCTTTGGTATCCATATTGTTATTCAAAAATCTTGAAATACGGGTAAAACAGTAATAAATCGGGGAGAAATACATATAAATAGGGTTGTTATCCGTATAACCTAAAAGATAATTGTCAAGTAACTTATGTACTATTAGCGACATTAAAAAAAGTCCTAGATTAACTCCGATATAGGATAAAAGATAATCAAAAACCGCACCCGCGCAAATCGAAAACATAATTGATAACGACCAAAAAACAAACGTTGATGCCACAACAAATGCAAAGCACAACAAAATTTTCTCTGCGTAAAGATATGTATACCCGTATGCCGCATTTAGTATCATTAGCGATGCAAACAGCACTATAATCGGGATAAGAGTTGATATTAGTCCTGAAACGGTTCTCGAAAAAAGCAGTTCTCCTCTTGTCAGCGGCACCGAATGGAAAACGTCGCTTGACTTTTTAGAAAACATATATGAAAGATTTATAGCGCTGTAAATAAACGTGCCGACAAGACCTATAGCAACCGCAAATACCGTAAGACCTTGTATCCACTCTCTAATGAGGAATATATAATTTTCAGCATATGTAACACTTTTAAGGTTAACTATCGTATAAACGGGACATACAAGAAGCGCTATGGCAACAGTAAGTATAATAAGTCCTAAATTTTTTCTAAGTGTGATTTTAAACATCTGCAAAGCAGGGTTTATACTATTCGAGGATGTTCTTAACGTCATAGCCTGTCGCCTCCAATTCAAATATAAATATTTCTTCAAGTGTCGGTTCTATGCTTTCTGCAAGTAG
>JAZLAD010000046.1:0-10825 GCA_045613005.1 Acutalibacteraceae bacterium
AGGTGTCTGCGGGTGCTCCCGAAATCGGTAACACAACCGATCAGGCAGGTCCTAACGACAGTATTTCTATCTACGGCACAGGCTTTGCAGGCGGTAAGGTTTATGCTTACGGTCTTGTAAATGGCGTTGGTCAGACAAAGCGGTTAAGCGTTACCTCACAAAGAGACGACTTTGTTAACGCTGTAATTGACCCTAGCTTTGATTACGGTGTATATATCGTTTGGATTGAGGGTAAGGACGGTAAGATTAGTGCACCTGTACGTGTTAATGCGCCAACTATCACGTGGGTTAGTTCTACTAAGGTTTCAAGTGAAGCAGAGCTTAGAGTTTACGGTAAATTCTTAACTGCGAATAACGAAGACGGTAAGGACGCTAAATCTAACGTGTACCTTACAGACGGTAAAAAAGCCTACAAAGCAACTGTGATAGAGGCGTCGCCTTACAGAGTAACAGTAAAAATACCAAGCGGCCTTAAACAAAACGGAAAATATAAGATTTGGTTGCATAACGGTCACGGCGGTGCTTACGGTTGGTCTAACAGCCTTACTATACAGTACAATTCTGATGCTGAAAATTTCTGGGGAAAAGAAAAAAACACAACACGCACCGTGAAGGTAACAAACGGAAGAGCTACCGACAGTGATATTTTGGCTGAAATTAATAAAGCGTTACCGGGGGATACCATATACCTTCCTGCAGGTGTATACGAAATTAACGACCAAATAAAGATAAAAAAGAGCATAAAATTACAGGGCGAGAGTAAGGATAAAGTTATTTTCGTTTGCGTATTTGCTAAAAATAAGAGCGGAAACTCCTCCTTGGCGTACGGCGATTTACACGCTAATAGTAATTGTACTGCGGCCATAGACGTAAATGCAACTCCTTGTGAAATTTCAGGAATTACATTCATTGATTACGTTGAGGGCGGTGAGTACAGCGAGTATGTAAAGAAACCTTCAAGCTATAGCATTGATTACGCTTACGGTACCTTTATAAGAGGTTACGACACTGAAGACAACGGTGTTGCAGGAAGTCTTAAGATTGATAACTGCAACTTTAGGGTTCAACGTCTGTACTGTGATGCTACCGACTGTATATACCTTACTGAAACCGAGCAAGAAAACTACCACAAACAGTACGAGAAAAAGTATAAAAACTATACCAGAAGCAATCAGGGAAGCGCACCGCTTTGGATAGAAACCGACCGCAGCGAAATTACAAATTGCCATTTTGAAGTTGGTAAAGGTATGATGATAAGGAATATGAATAACAGTTCTATCCGCAATAACACGTTTGTAGGTGTTTGGATTATTGCGGGTAACAGCGGTCCTTGTGCTATTGCGGATAACAACTCTCAAAATCTCGACATCAGCAACAATACAATTTATGGTAAGGACCAATTAACCGACCCTAACGGTCACGTAGTAACAGGCGACCAGACCTTCGCTCGAACCATTGTTTTCCAGATGCCGTACAACGTTAGCAAAAACCTATATATAATGAATAACAATGCTTCACGTGTCGGTGAGCTTAATTACAACTCGGGTGAGCATATTCTTTTTGAAGAGGTAGGCATAACCTATGTAGGCAAGGTTAATATAGCAAACGACCAAAAGACCATAACTCTCAAAGAGATGCCTTCAGAAAAATGGACAGGTAAGGGTGACTTTACAGGCTACTTCACAACCGACGGCGGCGCCATTAAGCTAGGACACACAAGAAACGTGGTAGGTCAGGTTGTAACTATTACCAAGGGTAAAGGTGCGGGTCAATGGAGGAGCATTGTAGCGGCTTCAAAGGGCAGTGTTGTAACAATCGAAAAGCCGTTCGACGTACAGCCTGACGCAAACAGTACTATTGTTGTATCTCCTGCGTTTGTCGGCTCGGTGGTTTACGGCAATAAAATTGAAGGCCCGAAGTTGTATTATAAAAACTATAACTCAACCAACGGCGTAAACGCATACGGTACGATGGTTGATACTGTAATTGACAGCAACAACTTTTCGCAAATGCAGGCAGGCCTCGCTATTAACCCTCAATACAATATGAAGAGCTATACCTATAATGGAAACAAGGTTAACGTTGATTATAACTTCATTATGTATTGTGACCTACTTGCAATGAACAACACGATTACCAATACCCGTTACGGTATCTGGAATTTCCCGTCGCTTACTCTTGACGGTATAGATAAGACCGACGGCGAGCCTACAGTAAATCTTCAAATGGGTACTATTTTCAGGAATAACACTATAAGCAATCAGAGATACTTAACAGGCGGCGCTGATACCAACGATAGAACAAAACAACAGCCTGACTTTTTAAAGCGCGGCGGTGTAAGCATAGTTGTAGGTAGGGACTACTATTTAGCTTCTCAGTCACTCAGTACAAGATACTGGATGAACGATACAGTTGTTGAAAACAACAAGCTAATTAGTCCTGCACACAACTACCTCGATATTTCCTTCTCACAGAACGGAACAATTATAAGGAACAACACGTTTGACGGTAAAACAGGTCTTACCTTTGACAAGGTAAATATCAAGCACAATGCGCACAATTCGGGCAAAAAGCCGCAAAATCCCGTATACTTTAAATAATGCGCAATGCGCAGAGGAAAAAGCGTTCTCTTTTAGAGGACGCTTTTGCTTTATTAAAACCAAAAATAAAATTTTATTTACTTTTTACCTTTTATATGTTAGAATGGTAAAACCAAAATGGTAAATGCGGCATAAAATTTTGCAATAGAAAGTGGTGCTTTATGAAAAATATTTTTTCAAAAAGAGTAAATTTTCGTGCCTTAGTGGCGATGTGTCTTGCATTGGCGATGATTTTTTCGTTTACTGCCTGTGACAAGAATAACAAGCCGTCTGATAAGGACACTTCGAGCAATTCGTCAGGCAATTCGTCAGACAATTCATCAAATTCTTCGGGTAATACTTCAGCGCCCAGTGGTGAAGAAATTAATAAAACACCCTATGACGAGGCTGATATTCCCGCTACAAAAAGCAATTATCCAGCGCCTACAATGGCTGAAAACCCACAGTTTTTAAAGGAATTCACAAAGCCTACCGCTGTAATCGCAACCTCTAAATTCTCGGATAAATTCAGCGTAGAGTTTACAGGCACTGCGTCTGCCGACGGCCCTCAAATCAGCTCTATAACCGACCAGGCAGGCCCTAACGACAGTGTTTCTATTTACGGTACCGGTTTTGACAAGGCTAAGGTTTTTGCCTACGGATTAGTTAAGGGTGTAGGCACTACAAAGCAGCTGGAGGTTACTTCCCAAAGAAGTGACTTTGTAAACGCAATTATTCCTGCTGATTTCGATTACGGTATGTATATAATCTGGATACAGGGTTCTAACGGTAAATTCGGTGCGCCTGTTCGCGTTAATGCACCAAAGCTTACCCACGCTAGTGCAATCAAGGCTTCAGAAAAGGCAGAAATCAGAATTTACGGTAAATATCTAACCACCAATAATGCGGACGGCGAAAACGCTAAATCCTACGTTTACCTTACAAACGGTGAAAAGAGATACGCCGCAACTATTATAGAGTCAACCCCTTACAGAGTGACAGTTAAACTGCCTGCAGGTCTTGAAAACGGCAAAAAGTATAAGATTTTGGTACATAACGGCCACGGCGGCAGCTACGGCTGGTCAAATCCTGTAGAAATCGAGTACAAAAAGGATGCTGAAAAGTTCTTCACAGGCAAAAAGCATACCGTTAAGGTAACAAACGGTATGTCTTCCGACGAAGAAATCAGCGCTGCTATAAACAATGCAGAAGCAGGCGATACAATCTATCTTCCTGCAGGTACATACGTAATCAATGACCAGATAAAGCTCAGAAAGAGCGTTAAATTAGAGGGCGAGAGTAAGGATAAGGTTATTTTCGTATGCGTATTCTCACAGCGCAAGAGCGGTAACAGTTCGCTGATGTACGGCGACGTATATACAAATCTAACCACAGGTCCTACCGCGGCATTTGAGGTTTTGGTATCACCTATTGAATTTGGCGGTATCACCTTTACCTCCTACGCAGAGGGCGCTAAGTATTGCGAAAACGTAAAGAAGCCTGCAAGCTATGATATAGATTATGCTCACGGTATGTTTATAAGAGGTCAGGACACCAACGATACAGGTGTATCGGGACAGCTGAAGATTGATAACTGTAACTTTATAGTTCCGCGTACCCATTCCGATGCCGACTGTGCATATTACGGTGCTTCAGAGCAGGAAAGACTTCACAAGCAATATGAAAAGAATTACGAGTTCTACAGCAGAACCAATATAGCAAGTGCACCGCTTTGGATTGCTACCGACCGTACCGAAATTTCAAACTGCTATTTCGAAGGCCCTAAGGAAATATTTACCGATATTATGCGCGATGGCTATATCCACGACAATACTATTGTAGGTACCTGGGTAATCGCTGGTAACAGCGGTCCTGCCGCAATCCATAATAACGATTCTGTAAATATGGATATAAGCAACAACAGAATTTACGGTATGGACGAGGTAACCGATAAAAACGGCTACGTTAAGACAGGCGACCAGACCTTTGCAAGAACCATAGTTTTCCAGAAGTCCTGGAAAGAGGGCAAAAATATTTACGTAATGAACAATAACGCTTCCAGAGTTGGTGAGCTAAACTACAACTCGGGTGAGCATATCCTCTTTGAAGAGGAGGGTGTACTCTACGTAGGTAAGGTTAACCTTTCAAACAACAATATGACCTTAAAGCTTAATGATGCAAACCTTGAAAAGTGGAAGTCAAACACCACCTTTGCAGGTTTTATAACAGGCAATGACGGCAAACCAAAGCTGGGTCACACAAGAGACGTTATAGGACAGCTGGTAATCATCACAAAGGGTAAGGGTCAAGGTCAGTGGAGAACGGTAGTAAGCTCTAAGAAGGGCGAGGTTACCATCGACAGACCTTGGGAAATTCAGCCTGATGAAAGCTGCACCTTTGTTGTAGTTCCGGGCTTTGCAAACTGCGTGGTTTACGCTAACACCATTGAGGGTCCTAAGATGTATTACAAGAACTACAACTCTACAAACGGTGTAAATGCTTACGGCACCATGATTAACGCTGTAATCGACCGAAACAACTTCTCTCAGATGCAGGCAGGTATTGCTTTAAATCCACATTACAACGCAAAAACATATAGCTATAACGGTCAAAAGGTTAAGATTGACTGGGGCTTCATACTGTTTAGTGAAATGCTGATAATGGACAATACCATAACCGATACACGTTACGGCATCTGGAATTTCCCTTCGTTTACACTCAACAGCACTGGCAACGATATCTCCACTATGGCGCCTGATACCTATATTCAGATGGGCACTGTAATCAGAGGCAATACACTGAACAATCAAAGACGTTTAACCTCCGGCGCAGATACCAACAGCACCGTTAATACCCAGCTTATTAAGCGCGGCGGCGTAGGTATAGTTGTAGGAAGGGATTATTGGGATGCATCTTCACAAATCACCACAAGAGCCTGGATGAACGATACCGTGGTTGAAAACAACAAGATAAACAAGCCTGCAAACGGATATCTCGATTTATCCTATTCGCAGAGCAACACAATTATCAGAAACAACGTTTGCGACGGTAAAACAGGACTTACCTTCGACGAGGTAAACATAGAGCACAACAAACATACCTCCGGCAGAAAGATAAATGCTCCGGGATACTTCAAATAATTTATAATATATAATTAAATTGTAAAAATCGGCACTCTCTACAAAAGGAGTGCTGATTTTTGTTTAGTAATGACGGATAAAAGAAAGTGTAATTTTGTTGAAATATAAGCTCTTTTATGATATAATACGAAGACTGACCAAGAAGAAAGGGTTAATTTTTTATAAGAGAGGTACGTTATGAAAAAGAAAATTTCACTACGCACAATACTTAAAATTTCGGTGGCAATGGTTTTAGTGTTTACAATGCTGATATCTGTCACTTCTTGCGGAAAATCATCAGGCTCTAAAGATGATAATTCGGCAAACTCTTCAAGCAACACTTCAAATCCTTCGGGCAATAACTCGGGCACTGCGAGCGATACTTCCTCAACTCCATCACAGGAGGAAATTAACGATACTCCACACGATAATCCCGACGTTCCCGCTACAAAAAGCAATTATCCTGCGCCTACAATGGTAGAAAATCCACAGCTTTTAAAGGAATTTCCAAAGCCTTCGGCTGTAATTTCTACATCTAAATTTTCTGATAAATTCAGCGTAGAGTTTACAGGCAAAGCTGCTGCCGACGGTCCTCAAATCGGTACCGTAACCGAACAGGCAGGTCCTAATGATAGTATTTCTATCTATGGCACAGGCTTTAAAAATTCTAAGGTTTATGCCTACGGTCTGGTTAAAGGCGTTGGTACAACAAAGCAGCTTGCAACCACCGTTCAGCGTGACGACTTTATGAACGCTGTAATTCCTGCCGATTTCGATTACGGTATGTACATTATCTGGGTTGAAGGTACGGGCGGAAAACTTGGCGCACCTGTACGTATCAATGCACCAGAGCTTTCTTGGATAAGTGCAGATAAAGCTTCAGAAAATACCGAAATCAGAGTTTACGGAAAGTTCCTAACCACCAATAATGCGGACGGTAAGGATGCTAAGTCCTACGTATATCTCACAAAGGGTGAGGTAAGATATGCGGTAGAGGTTACCGAAGCCACCCCATACAGATTAACTATTAAGCTACCAAAAGGTCTTGAAAACGGCGAAACCTATAAAATTTGGGTACATAACGGTCACGGCGGCAACTACGGCTGGTCAAACTCATTATCTATTAAGTATCAATCAGGAGCAGAAAATTTCTGGACAGGCAAAAAGCACACGGTTAAGGTAACCAACGGTATGGCTACCGACAGCGATATTATAACCGCTATAAACAAAGCGTCTGCCGGCGATACGGTTTATTTCCCTGCAGGTACCTACGTAGTTAACGATCAGATTAAGATAAAGAAGAGCGTTAAATTCGAGGGTGAAAGTAAGGATAAGGTTATAATAGTTTGCGTATTTGCCAAAAAAACGGTTACAAACACCTCTTTGGCATACGGTGACTGGAACGTAAACAGCGGTGCTACCGCAGCGTTCGACGTAGCCGCTACACCCTGTGAATTCACAAAATTAACCTTTACAGAATACGTTGAAAATTCTTCTCTTTACAGCGGTGTTGCAAAACCGTCCAATTACGATATCAACTATGCTTACGGCGTGTTTATCAACGGTCTTAAAACTACCGATAACGGCGTATGCGGACAGCTTAAGATAGACGGTTGTGACTTTAAGGTGCAACGTACCTACAGCAACGCTAAGGACTGTGCATATATCAGCGCAGCTAATCAAAGGAAGCTTCACGCAGAGTATGCCGCTAAATATAAGCACTACGCAAGCGGCAGCCGCTACGGCGCTACTCCTATCTGGACACATACCGACCGCACCGAAATTACAAACTGCTATTTTGAGTCTCCAAAGGAAATTATGCTAAGAAAAGTACGCGCAGGCTACGTGCACGATAATACCTTTGCGGGTACTTGGGTAATCGCAGGTAACAGCGGTCCTTGTGCAATTTACGATAACTCCTCGGACAATATTGATATCAGCAATAACAGAATTTACGGTATGGACGAGGTAACCGATAAAAACGGCTACGTAGTAACCGGCGATATGACATATGCCCGTACCATAGTTATTCAAAATACCCTAGGCTTTACAAAGAGCCATTACATAATGAATAATAACGTTTCCCGCGTTGGCGAGCTTAACTACAACTCGGGTGAGCACATTCTCTTTGAGGAAGAGGGCATTACCTATATCGGCAAGGCAACCCTTTCAAACAACGGCAAAACCATAAAGCTCAACACCATGGATTCTACCAAGTGGAAAAAGGAAGGCAACGACTATAGACTTGTAAGCCTTATAACAGGCAATGCAGGTAATCTTAAGGAGTATCCGGGTACCCGTCAGATAGTAGGTCAGGCAGTTATTATTACCAAGGGTAAGGGTCAAGGTCAGTGGAGAGTTATCACCTCAACTGCGGCAAACTGCACCGTAACGATTGACAGACCTTGGGACGTAATGCCTGATTCGAGCAGTACCTTTGTAGTATGTCAGGCATTCTTAAATCCTGTAGTTTACGGAAATACAATCGAAGGTCCTAAGATGTATTATAAGAACTACAACTCAACCAACGGTGTAAATGCTTACGCTACTATGGTTGGTACCGTAATAGACCGAAACAATTTCTCTCAGATGCAGGCGGGTCTTGCTATTAACCCTCACTATAATCCTAAGGACTATATGTATAACGGCAAGAAGACCAGAGTTAACTTCGGCTTTATTATGTATTCCGAGATGCTTATAATGAACAACACCATTAACAACACCCGTTACGGCATCTGGAACTTCCCGTCAATAACCCTTGACAGTATAGATAAGACCGAGGGTGAGCCTGAGGCAAATCTTGAAATTTGCACGATTATAAGAAACAACACCGTAAGCAACCAGAAGAAACTGACAGGCGGTGCTGACACCAACGATACCGTTACGGCGGCACTTAAAAAGCGTGGCGGTGTAAGTATTGTTGTGGGCAGAGACTACGGTGAACCCTCTCAGGTGCTCAGCATAAAATATTGGATGACCGATATCGTTGTTGAGAACAATAAGCTAATTAGTCCTGCAAACAATTATATTGACCTATCCTTCTCGCAAAACGGCACTATTGTCCGAAACAACTCTTACGACGGTAAAACAGGTCTGGCACTTGACAAGGTTAACGTTTCTCACGGCGTACACAACAGCCAAAAGAAGCCACAAGCACCGGCATACTTTAAATAATGGATAATTCATAATTAAATCGGCACTCTTTACAAAACAGGGTGCCGATTTTTGTTTATAATAGCATTAGTAATTTTGTGGTGTTTCGTGTTAGAATAAAATGAACAACTCTAAACTAAAGAGGTGCTTTATGAAGAGATTTGGTTTTAAAAAACTCATCGCGTTTACACTATCTCTTGTGCTAACAGTAATAATTATAATTCCGAAAACTACTTTGGACGCTAAGGCGGCGCCTGTCAGCTTTCCTGTGCCCATTATGACTGATAGCCCTGAGCTTTTAAAGGAGTTTGCAAAGCCCTCGGTTTATATCCCCACCGCCTCCTTTTCCGATTTATACCTTTTTACCGCAAAGGTTAAGGGTGAGGTAGAAAAAGGTGCACCCGAAATTGCTACGATAACCGAGCAGGCAGGACCCGGTGACAGTATATCCATTTACGGCACAGGTCTTGAGGGGGCCTCGGTTTACGCTTACGGACTAGAAAACGGCAAGGGTGTTATTAAAAAACTTACTCAAACCGTTAATAAGGACGGCTTTATTAACGCTGTTATAACTGAAACCTTTGATTATACTATGTATACTATTTGGGTTGAGGGCAAGGACGGTAAGATGTCTGCACCCGTTAGGATTAACGCGCCCAAAATTGCCTGGACTAACGCTACAAAGACCACCGCGGGTGGTGAGCTTCGAATTTACGGCAGATTTTTAACCGCTAATAATGCGGACGGCAAGGATGCTAAATCCTACGTTTATCTTACAAACGGAGACTCCTATTATAAGGCTACCGTTACCGAGGCTACCCCCTACTGCGTAACCGTAACGCTTCCGACAACCCTAAAAGACGGCAACTATAAGCTATGGGCACATAACGGCCACGGCGGCGGTTACGGCTGGTCAAACAGCACCTCGGTAGAAGTAAACGCGCAGTCGGGCGCTATTGAATGGAGTAACGACCCTGCCTATCAAAAAGCCGCAACCCCCGATGATTTCAGAACGGTTATAAATAATGCTGTAAGCGGCACTACCATAACGCTTAAAAACGGAGTTTACGTTTTAAATCAGCAGCTGAAAATCACTAAAAACATTCGTATTTTAGGTGAGAGTAAGGAAGGCGTTATAATAGTTTGCGTCTTTACTAAAGAAGGCGGAAGCGATTCTCTGCCCTACGGTGACACAAACGTTAATTCAAAATGTAAAGCCGCAATTTTAACTACCGCAAACGCCTGTGAAATAAGAAATATCACCTTTACCGATTACGTTGAGGGCGGAAATTACAGCAGCTACGTAAACAAGCCTGAAAACTACAGTATAGATTATGCCTACGGTACTTATATCAGAGGTAACGATAAATCGGATACGGGTATTGCAGGTCAGCTTAAAATAGATAACTGTAATTTTTTAACACAGCGCACCTATTCAAGAGCAAAATGCGTATACACCTCCACAAAACAGCAGGAGGAATACCACAACGAGTTTGAAAAGAAGTATAAGTTTTACAGCCGAAGCTGTTATGGGGCTGCACCTATCTGGATGGAAACCGACCGCTCAGAAATTACCAACTGCTATTTTGAAACACCGAGAGGTATGTATACAAGACATATGCACAACGGCTATATCCACGGCAATACCTTTGTAGGCACCTGGGTAATGGCGGGTAACAGCGGCTCGTCGGCTATTCTTGATAATAACACAAGAAACATTGATATTAGCAATAATAGAATTTACGGAATGGACGAAATAACCGACCCTGACGGCTATGCCGTAACGGGAGATCAGGTGTTTGCAAGAACCATTTCCTTCCAAAAGGCAAACGGCGCTTCGAGAAATCAGTATATAATGAATAACGTAGCCTCCCGTGTAGGAGAACTAAACTATAACTCGGGTGAGCATATTTTATTTGAGGAGGTGGGCGTTACCTACGTAGGAAAGGTTACCCTTTCAAACAACAACAAAAC
>JAZLAD010000047.1:0-6999 GCA_045613005.1 Acutalibacteraceae bacterium
GACTGATAAACAAAATAATTAAGCCAATTTGTAAATAGAAGTGTGCCGTGTGCCCTCCAATTAACTATCGGTTGATTTTCAGGGTTGTTATCAGGATAATAGTTTTTTGGAATTGCAGTGCCAATTCCTGCTAACGTGTCACGCTTATATTCAGCGTCAAGTGTTAGTGGGTCATATTCGGAATGTCCCATAATAAAGAACTGTCTGCCGCCGATTTTGGCAACGATATGAACGCCCGCATCCTTAGAAGAAGCTAAAATTTTAAGTGCTGAGTTGCTTTCAATCTCTTCCCTATTAACCGTTGTGTATCTTGAATGAGGCACAAAAAAAGTACTGTCAAAACCGCGAAGCAACATTGAGGTAGGATGGTCAGCCGTGTGGGGGAAAACGCCAAACAGCTTTTCATCAAGCGGATATTTCTTAATTCCGTAATGATAATAAAGACCTGCCTGTGCTCCCCAACAAATATGCATAGTGCTATGCACATTTTTGCGGCTCCACTCCATAATCTCACATAGTTCTTCCCAATAATCAACCTCTTCAAACTCTAGCTTCTCAACAGGCGCACCCGTGATAATCATACCGTCAAACTTTTCACCCTTAACGTCGTCAAAGGTCTTGTAAAAGGCTTGAAGATGGCTTTCCGAGGTGTTATGGGATTTGTGAGTTTTAACCCTTATAAGCGTTAATTCAATCTGTAAGGGCGTATTTCCTAAAATTCTTGAAATTTGTGTTTCGGTTTCAATCTTTTTAGGCATCAGATTTAAAAGCAGTATTTTAAGAGGACGTATATCCTGTGTTATTGCTCTGGTTTCGGTCATAACAAAGATATTTTCCTCGGCTAAGGTTTTTACTGCGGGTAAATCGTTCGGAATTTTAATAGGCATTTAATTTATTATTCTCCTAAATTTATATTTTACCGAGTGCATTATCAATATCTGCAATAAGGTCGTCAGCATCCTCAATACCAACAGACAGCCTTACAAGGTCTGAAGGAATGCCGGCAGACAAAAGCTCGGCATCGCTTAATTGACGGTGTGTGGTGGTAGCAGGATGTAAACAGCAAGAACGTGCATCGGCAACGTGGGTTTCAATAGCGATAATTCTAAGGCTTTCCATAAACTTAGAAGCCGCCTCTCTGCCACCCTTAACGCCGAAGCTTACAACACCGCAGGTGCCGTTTGGCATATACTTCTGTGTGAGTTCATAGTCTTTATTTGACTCAAGAGCCGGATAGTTTACCCAGGCAATTCTATCATCATTTTCTAAGAATTTAGCTATTTTAAGAGCGTTATCGCAATGTTGTTTCATTCTAACGTGTAGGCTTTCAAGACCTAGGTTTAAAAGGAATGCGCTCATAGGTGCAGGGGTAACGCCAAGGTCACGCATAAGCTGTGCTGTAGCCTTGGTGATATAAGCACCAGCCAGACCGAAACGCTCGGTATATACGATGCCGTGATAGCTTTCATCCGGTGTGCAAAGTCCTGGGAACTTCTCAGGATACTTGGTCCAATCAAACTTACCAGAATCAACGATAGCACCGCCCACAGCGCTTCCGTGACCGTCCATATACTTTGTGGTAGCGTGGGTGACGATATCAGCGCCCCACTCAAAAGGACGGCAATTTACAGGTGTTGGGAAGGTGTTATCAATAATTAGCGGAACGCCGTGACTGTGTGCTACACGAGCAAACTTTTCAATATCAAGAACGTTAAGCGCAGGGTTAGCAATAGTCTCACCGAAAAGCGCCTTGGTTTCAGGACGGAAAGCCGCACTTAGTTCTTCCTCGGAAGCATCGGGAGATACAAAGGTAACGTCAATACCCATTCTCTTAATGGTAACGGCAAATAGATTATAGGTGCCGCCGTAAATAGCTGAAGATGCTACAATATGGTCACCACTTGAGCAGATATTAAATACTGCAAGGAAATTTGCAGCCATACCTGATGATGTTAGCATTGCAGCAGTACCGCCCTCCAACTCGCAAATTTTTGCGGCTACAGTATCGGTTGTTGGATTCTGAAGGCGTGAATAGAAATAACCGCTAGCCTCAAGGTCAAATAACTTGCCCATTTCGGCACCTGAATCATACTTAAAGGTTGTGCTTTGAATAATAGGCACCTGACGTGGCTCACCGTTTTTTGGTGTATAGCCACCCTGTACACATTTAGTTCCGATTTTATTATACATACTATTCTTCCTTTGCAAGTAAAAATTTCAAATATACCTAATAATTATACATTATAAAGTTATTTATGTCAAATAAAAAAAGACCTCTTTCGAGGTCTTTTTCATTTTGAAATTTATGCCTTCTTTTTACTCAATACACGGATTACAAAGAGAACAGCAAGTAAGATTACTACTGTAGCAGCGAAGGAAATATACCAGTTGTTTACAAAGCCGGCTACAACATAACCTACAAAGGAAACTGCTGCAACGGTTAATGCATAAGGCAACTGTGTTGAAACGTGGCTTACGTGGTCACACTGAGCACCTGCTGATGACATAATTGTTGTATCAGAAATTGGTGAGCAGTGGTCGCCGCAAACAGCACCTGCAAGACAAGCAGACATACAGATAATACCCATAGTATCTCCAATCGGGAAGATTGAAAGAACGATTGGGATAAGGATACCAAAGGTTCCCCAAGAAGTACCTGTAGCAAAAGCAATACCGCAAGCTACTAAGAATATAATAGCAGGTAAGAAATTGCTGAGTGCCGAAGCGTTTGCAAGGGCATCGCTTACAAATTTGCTTGAATCGAGAAGCCCTGTCATATTCTTTAGAGAGGTTGCCATTGTAAGAATAAGGATTGCAGGAACCATAGCCATAAAGCCCTTAGGAATACACTCCATAGCCTCTTTAAAGGTGATAAGACGACGCGCGATAAAGTAGATAATAGCAACAACTAAAACTACTAAAGCACCCCAAGGAAGACCAACAGTGGCGTCGGTATTAGAGAATGCATCAACAAAACCTAGACTCTTATCATAGTTAGCTGAGTTGAATACCCACTCTTCGCCCATGCATCGACCAACATAGAAAAGTGAGAACACACAAGCGCCGATAAGTAAAAGTATAGGAATGATAAGGTCAAACACTCTACCCTTTGTTGACTCGGTTTCTTCCTCGTCCACCTTAGGACCTGCAACGGTAAAGAGGTCACCGTTTTCAGCGTTTGCTTCAAAGCGCTTCATAGGACCGTAATCAAAACGCATAAGAGTTAAGGCTATAATGAATACAAAGGTAAGTAAGGAATAGAAGTTGTATGGAATAGCCTTTATAAAGAGGGTTAGACCCTGACCGTCAGGTGCATAGCCTGAAACTGCAGCAGCCCAAGAAGAGATAGGAGCTATCATACAAACAGGAGCAGCAGTAGCATCAATTAAGTATGCTAGTTTTGCACGGGAAATCTTTGTCTTATCGGTTACAGGACGCATTACAGCGCCAACTGTAAGGCAGTTGAAATAGTCATCAATAAAGATAAGTATGCCAAAAAGGAAGGTGCAGATAGAAGCGCCTATCTTGGTCTTAACGTGCTTTGAAGCCCATCTGCCGAAAGCAGCAGAACCGCCTGCCTTATTAATAAGGGCAACCATAACACCTAAAAGCACAAGGAATATAAAGATACCTGCACTTCCGGAAACAGCCGAAATAAAGCCTTCGGTTGTTATGGAGTCAATAGCGTGAATAGGATTAAATTTAGTAGCTAATAAGCCACCTGCTAAAATTCCCACAAAAAGTGAGGAATATACCTCTTTAGTAATAAGTGCAAGACCTATTGCTATAACCGGAGGCAAAAGTGACCAAAGTGTGCCGACAGGATTTGTAACAGAGCCTGTAAAGCTACAAATTACCGCAAAAGCTACCATAAACAGCACGATAAGCAGACTAGGAATGATTTTCTTTGCTTTCATTTTCATTTCTCCTTTTAATTTTTTAAACGAAAAAGACCGCTCTGCTAAAACAGAACGGTCTGAAAACTTAAAATTAAGATTTACAGATAGCGCTCCACTTTAGCAAAACCTAAACAGTGACAGCACATTACATATTATGCAATGCACCAACAAAGGAATATCGGAAAACAGTCCTTTGTTTCGGCGAAGTCCCCTTTCCTGTTTTGCATTTCCGTACATTTATAAACAGTACTCTTGAAATTCGCACCTCTATCATTTTTATCTTTTTCGATAAAATCTTTAATTTATGTTAACATATATACTATAATTTGTCAATATTTTTTAATAAACTGTGAACAAAAGAATAGTGGCATCTCACAAAATGAGATGCCACCAAAATATGAAATATATCAGTTTGTAATAGTGATTTCAGTATCTTTATCAAAGAGGTGAATCTTAGCAGTCTCTATAGCAATAGTAATCTTGTCGCCTGGTTTAGCAGTTGACTCAGGAGCAACACGTGCGTTAATGTTCTGCTCTTCACAGTTCATGTAGAGGTAGGTCTCAGCACCCATAAGCTCGGTAACTTCAACGTCTGCCTCAACAACACCGTCTGGGTTAGCAGCAACGAGGTCTGGCTCGTCATGAACGTCCTCAGGACGAATACCCATAATAACAGTCTTGCCAACGTATGGCTCTAAGCAGTTATCCTTATTCTTTGACTCAGGAAGCTTAATCTTATATTTAACACCGGCTCTGGTCTTTGTATCCTCAGTACCGAACTCAACAAAGTAATCGTTGCCTTCCTTTAAGAGAAGGGTCTCAATAAAGTTCATCTGTGGAGAACCGATAAAGCCTGCAACGAAGAGGTTGCAAGGATAGAGGTAAAGATTTTGAGGTGTATCAACCTGCTGAATTAAACCGCTCTTCATAACTACGATACGGGTACCCATTGTCATAGCCTCTGTCTGGTCGTGGGTAACGTAGATGAAGGTTGTACCAAGTCTCTGGTGGAGCTTAGAAATCTCGGTACGCATCTGTGCACGAAGCTTAGCATCAAGGTTTGATAGAGGTTCGTCAAGTAAGAATACCTTAGGCTCACGAACGATAGCACGACCTAAAGCAACACGCTGACGCTGACCACCTGATAAAGCCTTTGGCTTACGCTCAAGAAGATGCTCAATATCAAGAATTCTAGCAGCCTCTTCAACACGGCGCTTGATTTCATCCTTAGAGGTCTTTCTAAGCTTTAGACCAAATGCCATATTGTCAAAAACTGTCATATGAGGATAAAGCGCATAGTTCTGGAAAACCATTGCGATATCACGATCCTTAGGAGCAACGTCGTTAACGAGACGGTCGCCGATGTAAACCTCACCGTCAGAAATCTCTTCAAGACCTGCTACCATACGAAGAGTTGTAGACTTACCGCAACCGGAAGGACCTACGAGAATTATAAATTCCTTATCCTTGATTTCAAGGTTGAAATCCGAAACAGCGGTAACACCGCCTGGATATCTTTTGTAAACATTACGAAGTGATAGACTTGCCATAAAATAATAAACCTCCTAAAATAAACAAATCGTCTTAGATATTATACCAAAAAGAAACAAAAATTTCTATAATGATTTCCTACAATGTTAATCCACATATTTTGTTAAGAATGTATACGAAATGTATAAAACGTCCTAATATCTAGGACTCGATTGCCTTTAACGCATCTTGTGGCGTTATTTCAGTATATTCTCCCTCTAATAGTTGCGTGGGTATTTCAAGATGACCTATCATCAGCCTTTTAAGTTCATTTACACCAAGGCCCTGTGTTCCAAACATTCGTTTTATCTGATGATATTTACCCTCGGTTATAGTAATCCGTGCTATGTTTTTATCTAATATCTCTAGGTGCGCCCCCTTACACAAGGTACCATCAGCCAAGATTATCCCCTCTTTAAAATTCTCAACCATTTGCTCGGTTAATTCCCCGTCAAGCACAGCTTCATAAATCTTTTTAACGTTTTTGGATGGGGATATGCAGTTGTGTGAAAACTCGCCGTCATCGGTTATAATAAGAAGTCCTGTTGTATCTTTATCCAGTCTTCCCACGGGGGCTAATTTTCTGTTTTTATAATTTTCAGAAAGTAAATCCAAAACTGTTTTTTGCGACTTGTCATTTGTAGCTGAGAGCACACCTTTAGGTTTATTTATAAGGATATAAACATACTTTTTAAACTCAAGCTTTTGTCCTTTAAAAATGACTTCAGCAGTACTTGCATCTATTATAAACGAAGGATCAAAAACCGATTTTCCATTAACGTAAAGTCCCGTTGCACGTATAACGTTTCTTGCTTCACTTCGGCTTAGTCCCGTTTGATTTGATAAAAACTTATCAAGTCTTTGCTTTTCCATTTCTTTTCCTTTCAAGATTTTTTAAGCGGCAGCATTTTTCCGCTTAAATCAGTTGTGAATATATCGCCACCGATTATTTTACCATTGCATACAATTAAACTAGCATAAGCATTCTGAAGATTTTTGTATGCCAATACTTTGTAGGTATATAAGGTCGCTGTGGCGCCTTTATATCGCTCTAGGTCAAACCCCGCCTGTAGCTGTAGATTATTATACTTTTCATAAACGCTCGAGAATTGGTCGGGTATAACAATCTGCTTTTGCGATACAAATTCCTCACTTACCTTGCAATTTATAGATTCAAGATAAGCGACTCGCTCGTAATTTGTAGTACCGTTTATAGAATAAGCAGTTGAAGACGTGAACCTACTAGATACAAAAATTATACATATTAAGATTAGTGAAAACGCGAAAAGAGTAGAGCGCCTAAAAGTAAAATAAAGTCTCAAAAACATCACCGATAAAATATACGGCTTTTGAAAAATTTTTATTACTTTATAGTCTCGACAAGACAAACGGCGTGTGCCGCTATCCCCTGTAATGCTCCCGTAAAACCTAAGCCTTCCTCCGTTGTAGCCTTAACGCTGACTAAACCTTTGTCGATATCTAGTGCATCGGCAATATTCTTTCGCATTTCGTCAATATACGGTTTAAGTTTTGGCTGTTGTGCTAAAACTGTACTGTCTATATTTACAAC
>JAZLAD010000048.1:0-3607 GCA_045613005.1 Acutalibacteraceae bacterium
ACTCTTTAATATGGAGGCAGACGGTGTAGCGTTAGCTACCTCCGTTTCTCAGTTTGTATCGGCTTATCTTGTAGCGCGTGCGCTTATGAAACGTGACGATGAGCTAAAACTCTCGTTAAATGAATTAAAAATTAAGGCTAAGGATTTAACCTATATACTTAGAATAGGTCTTCCTGCGGGCGCACAGGGTGCAATTTTCAGCCTTTCAAATATGCTGATACAGTCCTCTGTAAACTCGTTTGGCAGTATCTATATGGCGGGTAACACAGCGGCACACAATCTTGATAGCTTCTCATACACTGCGCTGAATTCCTTTTCACAAGCGGCTGTTACCTTTACCTCGCAGAATATCGGCGCGGGTAAGATTGAGCGAGTTCGCTTAGTTGTTAAAAACTGTGTACTTTCGGTGCTTTCAATCGGTATAGTTACAGCAATACTCTTTAATCTTTTTGGTAGAAACCTTTTAGGCCTTTATAACAGTAATCCCGAGGTTATAGATGCGGGAATGATACGACTGGTTTGCATGACCTCGCTACAATTTTTATGCGGCATAATGGATACCTTTTCGGGAACGCTCAGAGGTATGGGCAAATCCTTGGTACCTGCAATTATCGCTCTAATCGGCGCTTGTGGATTCAGAGTTATTTGGATATTCACGGTATTTAAAGCCTTCCACGAATTTTGGATTATTTTTATACTTTATCCGATAAGTTGGTTTGTGACAGGTAGTGCACTTTTAATAGGTCTTATAAAGACGTATAAAAAATTAAAACAAAAACAAAATATATTAGTTTAATAAAAAACGAGGCAGTTTTTAAACTGCCTCGTTTAATTTTTTGTTTACGCCGTAAGATAATATCTAACCAAAGATTGCAAGAGAGTATCTCTATCAATTTTTCGTATAAGATTACGGGCGTTATTATGGGTTGTGATATAGGTAGGGTCCTCAGACAAAATATAACCTACTATCTGATTTATTGGGTTGTAGCCCTTTTCTTTAAGAGAATCATAAACCGTCACTAAAATTCTTCTTATTTCCTGTTCGGTTTGGTCACCGATAGAAAACGTCATAGTTTTATCGTTCATAAGTAACACCCCTTGTTAATTAAATATTATATAAGTATATTGTATACTTAAACTCACAAAAATTCAAGAGTTATTTTCTAAGTTCTGCGCCTGCAGACTCTAGTTTTGCAATAATTCTTGAACAGGTAGACTCGATTTGCTCATCTGTGAGTGTTCCCTCAGCTGAACGAAGGGTTACGCTGTATGCCACACTCTTCTTGCCTTCAGGAATTTGTGAGCCTGAGTAAACGTCGAAAAGTTCAACCTTTTCGAGCAATCTGCTACCGCCGCTTATAATTGCCTGTTCAAGTTTACCAACAGGTATATCCTTGTCGCAAAGCATTGCAAAGTCACGCTCAACAGCAGGGAACTTAGGAAGCGGCTTGTAAACAGTTTTGCGCTTGTTTATTGAGTAGAGAACGTCAAGGTTTATTTCTGCAACGTAAACTCTGGTATCTATTCCGTAGGTTGCGGCAACTGAAGGATGAACCTCACCGAGCACAGCGGCTACCTTGTTGTTAGCCTTAACGGTAGCCTGTCTTCCTGGGTGGAGGAAGGGCTCTGCGCTTCTTTCATACTGTGTATGAGCACCGAAGAGCTTCATTATATCCTCTATTATACCCTTTAGTGTAAAGAAATCCTCGTCCTTACCGTAAATACCTATAGATAAAGCGGGTGCTTCTATGGGCTGTTCGGTAAGCGGTAGTGATTTTGGAATAAAGAGCTTAGAAACTTCGAAGAATCTACCTTCTGTTATCTTGCGGTTTATATTGGTTGCAAGAACGGTGAGCATACTGGTTATTAGCTGAGTTCTGAGAACAGAATACTCGTCACCTAAAGGATTTATAAGCTTAATAGCGTTTCTTCTTACATCGTCAGCCGAAAGGCGTAAGGTATCAAGCGCTGAGGAAGAAATGAAGGAGTAGGTAGTGATTTCGTTAGCACCGTTAGCACAAAGCAAGGATTTTAGCATATCAGCCTTTATTCTTTCAGGAAGCTTTCTGCCTCTTGCAACCTCGCCCTTCATAGCAGTACCAACTATATGGTCGTAACCGTAAATTCTCATAACCTCTTCAGCAAGGTCGGCCCTGCCTTCGATATCGTCACGGATAGAAGGGATTCTGCAGGTGAGGTTGTCACCGTCTGCCACAGCGCCTAGACCTAAGCTATTAAGAATTGAAACTACTGTATCTTTTGGAATTTGCACACCGAGCAGTGCTAAAATGTCGGAAATTTTAACGTTTAGTATTTTGTCTTCAGGCAGACCATTGTTGCGGTCAAGCGCACCCTCGATAATTTCACCGGCATCGAGCTCATAAATTAACTGCAAAGCTCTCTCCATTGCGTATTCGGTGTTTATAATATCAATGCCCTTTTCAAAGCGACCGCTAGCCTCGGTGCGAAGACCCAAGCTTCTGCCTGTGTGACGAATATTATCACGGCGGAATTTTGCGGATTCAAGGAATAGATTTTTGGTATCATCCTCAATTTCGCTTTCCTTGCCGCCCATAATACCTGCAAGACAGGAAGGCTTTTCACCGTCAGCAATAACTAGCATATCAGGGGTGAGGTTGCACTCAGTACCGTCAATGGTTGTTATGGTTTCGCCCTCTTTAGCGTTTCTAACTATAATTTGTTTATTTGAAAGCTCGTCATAATTAAACGCGTGCATAGGGTTGCCTGTTTCAAGCATAACGAAGTTTGTAATATCAACGATGTTGTTAATAGGTCTCATACCCGACGCGGTGATTGCCTTTTGCATCCAGGCAGGGGAAGGACCGATTTTTAAATTCTTAACAACTCTGCCTATATATCTAGGACAAAGGTCATAGTTTTCCACCTTTACGTCGATATAGTCAGAAATGTTTTCTCCAACCGTTTCATATTTTGGTACAGGTGGATTGTAAGTAGTACCAAGCACTACCGAAATTTCCTTTGCAACACCTAAAAAGCAGTTGCAGTCAGGTCTGTTTGCGGTAATCTTGAAATCGATAATATAATCGTCAAGACCTAAAATTTCGCGCATATCCACGCCTATTGGTGTATCCTTTTTAAGAATTAATATACCGTTCACCGATGCACCTTCGTAATCAGCTTCGGTAAGGCATAACTCCTCACCTGAGCAGAGCATACCGTTTGAAGGAACACCGCGAAGCTTTCCTGCAACGATATGTGCGCCGTTTGGAAGATAGCTGTCGTCAAGGGCGGCAGGCACGATATCGCCAACCGAAATATTCTGAGCGCCTGTAACAATTTGAACGAGTTCTTCTTTGCCAATATTCATCTGGCAAATTTGAAGATGGTCACTGTTTTCGTGGGGAGCAATAGCTTCGATTTTTGCAGTAACAACGTTTACAAGATTATCGCCTTGTCCCTCGATGCTCTCAACCTCAAAGCCTGCCATAACCATACGGTCGCAAAGCTCGTTTACAGGAACGTTTATATCAACGTAATTTTTCAAGTGATTAAGTGAAATTTTCATATCGTTATCCCCCTAATTAAAACTGTTCAAGAAAACGCTTGTCGTTTTCAAAGAGCAGAC
>JAZLAD010000049.1:0-7764 GCA_045613005.1 Acutalibacteraceae bacterium
TAATATGAGAGGTATATTATGGATTATAGAACAAGGATTAAAAATATCCGTGAAGACCGTGACCTCACACAATCAGAAATCGGAAAGCTTCTTCAAAAATCTCAACAGGGCTATAACCATATTGAAACAGGCAGAGCAGAACTTAAAATTGAAGATTTAGCAAAGCTTTGCAAGTTTTATAATCTATCTGCCGATTATCTGATTGGACTTACTAATGAACCAAAGCAATTAAAAAACAAGCCGTGAAAATTCACGGCTTGTTTTTTGTTTGTAATATTACAGTTTAACTACACCGAATCCCCTATCGTCAATCTCGATGTCGACACCGTAGGGCTTTGACATTAGTGACAGTCTCTCAATTATGCCGTGATTAGTAGAAAAGCGAGGATTCCCCTTTCTCCAAACAGGGTCGTCAAAGTTTAGTTCAACAGGCATAAATTCAAGATAGGTTAAGTTACCGTTTTCAATTTCAAAATAAGGGATAACCGTTTCAAGCATTTTTCTATCCCTCATAAGACCTCTGGTGTAGTTTGCAGAACGGTCGCAAAAAAGTTCACGCATTGTGGCGTCACTTGTAAGATTTTGCTTAGCGTACATTTCTTCAGGTGCAAACGGCACGTTTTCGTGGTGTAAAATAAAATCGCCGAGCGAATAGAAAATAGGACGTTCCTTATATATCTCAACCGGTCTTAAAAGATGTGGACCGTGACCGATTATAGCGTGAGCACCCGCATCAATACACTTGTGGGCGAATTCCTTTATAAAATCGGCAGGATTTTCTTTGCTGTCACCGCTAACCTCATGCGAATGAATACTTACAAGAACAACGTCGGCTTGCATCTCGGCTTCGTAAATTGCCTTTTTTGCTCTGTCAAGGTCCTCTTTATTCGGGTGGGTTACAAATTTAGTTTCGTCACCTTGTTTGAATATTAGCTCATTTAATATTGCAACATCCTCAGGAAGTGCGGGGCGGAAGCCTTCTTTTCTCGAAATATCCATTTGAGCGTTGATTTTACTCTTTTCGGAAATTTGCTTAATAGTTTCAAACTCTTCCTTAGTAACTTGCAAATAACTATCGCATCTAAGCCCGTTAACACCAGGTCTACCTTTCACTCTTCTTGACTGCTTACCCGCCATAGCCGAGGGGTTAACCATACTCGAAACAAATGAAATCAGTGCTATTCTGCCACATTTGGTATCAAGATACACAGGTGCAGCCGCCTCATCAAGATTTTCACCGACACCACTATTTAAAATACCGGCATCGTCTAGCGCTTTTTTGGTAGCAAGAAGACCGCCGTAGGAAAAGTCAAAAGCGTGATTATTGGCAAAGGTCAGCATATTAAAGCCGTAGTTTTTAATATCGTCTAAAACAACAGGGTCGGCTCTAAGATAACTGCCACCCGAAAACTGACCGCCGAAATGCTCACCTTTATGTATTGTTGTTTCAAGATTTACAAAACGAGCATCACCCTTATTTATTTGGCTTATAACGTCTTGTATGCCGTCGTAATCACTAGGAATTCTTCGCTGTATGAGTGCATCTCCACAGGCTGTGATTTTCATAATTTCAAATCCTTCAGTAATAAATTTACATCCTAAATAATTATATAACCTTCAATATAAAAAAACAAGCAAAATTTACATTTTTTGAAAAAGCTTGGTAATACTTAAAACAAGAAAGGATGATTTTATGTCAAATAAATATGAAGGCACTAAAACTAAAGAAAACTTAAAAGAGGCATATGCGGGTGAATCAATGGCAAGAAACAAATATATTTTCTATGCCTCTGTCGCAAAATCTCAAGGTTATCAGCAAATAGCCGATTTGTTTTTAGAAACTGCCGACAACGAACTAGCCCATGCTAAACTTTGGATAAACGAGCTGGAAGGTATTTCCGATACCTTAACCAATCTCAATCAGGGTGCTGAGGGTGAAAACTATGAGTGGACCGAAATGTACGATAATTTTGCTAAGGATGCCGAAAACGAAGGCTTTAATGAATTAGCGGAGCTCTTCCGCAGTGTTGCAGCTATAGAGAAAACACACGAAGAGCGTTTTAGAAAACTGATCGAAAATGTAGAAACACAAAAAGTGTTTGAAAAAATAGGTGTTGAAACCTGGGTTTGCAAAAACTGCGGACATATTTCGATAGGAACTAAAGCACCTGATTTATGTCCTGTTTGCAAACATCCCAGAGCCTATTTTGAAATAAAAAAGGACAATTTCTAAATACAACTTTTTATTTTAGGGCACGCTAATAATCGGTGTGCCCTAAAACTTTTAAAAATTGACTTTTTCAAAATTTTAATTATTTTTTGCAATAAAGACTTTACTTTTTTGTGTTTTGTGATATAATTAGGTTGATATTTAAAGGTTTTAAAACCATTTTCGCAACTTGCAGTTGCAAACAATAAATATCAAAGTTGGTAGATTTATACACATTTTTTTGATAAAATGATAATTGTAAACATATTGTTAAAATATGAAAGGCGGTTTTTATATGACCCTTGGCGAAAAAATCGTAAATCTACGTTCAAATGCAGGTTTATCGCAGGAAGAACTTGCAGAAAAGGTTAACGTTTCCCGTCAATCCGTTTCTAAATGGGAAATGAATCAGGCGCTTCCACAAATTGATAAGGTTTTACTTATTTGTGAACTTTTTGGTATAACTACCGACGAGCTGTTACACGATAAAATCGAATTCAAACCTCAAGACTCTTCTGAAAAAAAGGGACTTAAATATTTTGGTACCGACGGATTCAGAGGCGAGGCAAACGTAAATCTTACCTCACTTCAAGCATACAAGGTTGGTAGATTTTTAGGTTGGTATTTTTCTTCTCCCCTTTCGGGTTGTGAAAAGTCTAACTACCGCCCCCGTATAGTTATAGGTAAGGATACTAGACGTTCGAGCTATATGATAGAATATTCTATCGTGGCAGGTATTACCGCTTCGGGCGCGGATGCTTATATGCTTCACGTTACTACCACGCCCAGCGTTTCCTACGTTATCCGTCAGGATGATTTCGACTGCGGTATTATGATAACCGCTTCGCATAATCCGTTCTATGATAACGGAATTAAGGTAATTAACCGCTACGGTGAAAAACTTGATGACGAAACAACCGCGCTTATAGAAGCATATATCGACTCTGATTTAAAAACTTTAGGTGTTACGGGCGACGATTTACCACTTGCGACAAGAAGCAAAATAGGTTGTATTGTTGACTACGTTTCGGGAAGAAACAGATATTTAGGATATCTCATTTCCCTGGCTTCTAACTCATATAAGAAACTTAAAATCGGTCTTGACTGTGCTAACGGCGCATCGTGGATGATTGCTAAGAGCGTATTTAGTGCACTTGGCGCACAGACCTTTGTTATCGGCGCTGAGCCCGACGGTCTGAACGTTAATGAAAACTGCGGTTCAACACACATCGAAAATCTCTGCAATTTAGTCAAGGAAAAGCATCTTGATTTAGGCTTTGCCTTTGACGGTGATGCAGATAGATGTATAGCGGTTGACGAAAAGGGCAATATAATTGACGGAGATGCTATTATGTATATTTTAGCAAAGCGTCTTAAAAACAGAGGTATGCTAAATGACAATACCGTTGTAGCAACCGTTATGTCCAACAGCGGTTTCTTCTCTTCACTTAAGGCAATCGGCATCAAGTGTGAACAAACCAAGGTCGGCGACCGTTTTGTTTACGAATGTATGCAAAACAACAACTATTCCCTAGGTGGCGAACAGTCAGGTCACATTATTCTTAAAAAATATGCTACCACAGGTGACGGTATTCTCACGGCAGTTATGCTAGCTGAAGAGGTTTGCGATTCAAAGCTCTCTCTTTCCGAGCTTGTAGAGCCCGTTATGCTTTACCCTCAAAAGCTTAAAAATCTTCGCGTAAAGGATAAAGCTGCCGTATTAAATGACGAAGCAGTTTTAGCTTCTAAGGATGAGGTTGAAAAGCTGATAGACGGTAACGGCAGAGCACTTCTTCGTCAGAGCGGAACCGAGCCTGTAATTCGTATTATGGTTGAAGCGGAAACAACCGAGCTTTGCGATAAATATATTGATATGATAGCAAAAACAGTAATCGAGAGAGGTCATTTAAGTGAATAAACAGGTTAAGACAAGCGAACTTTTCAGTTGCACCACCGAATATCTCACTCCCCTTTTTGAATCTTCGGAATATCCTTGGGAGATGCTTCCTAAAATTAAGGAATATATTTTATCCCTTATTGAAAAAGGTATTGAGGGATATACAAAGTATTCAGATAACGTGCTTATAGGCGAAAACGTTAAGATATACCCTACCGCCACTATCGAAGGACCTACCATTATAGGTTCGGGTTCAGAGGTTCGCCCGGGCGCATTTATCAGAGGCAGTGTAATAACAGGTGAAAACTGTGTTTTAGGTAATTCCTCCGAATTTAAAAACTGCGTTTTACTTGAAAAAGTTCAAGCACCTCATTACAATTATGTAGGCGATTCTATAATGGGTAATTTCACTCACTTAGGTGCAGGTTCTATATGTTCAAATTTAAAGACCGATAAGAAACCTATCGTAATCCACGGTGACGAGGACTACAATACAGGTCTTCGCAAAATCGGAGCCATTCTTGCAGACTATGCCGACGTAGGCTCAGGCTGTGTTTTAAATCCCGGTACTGTTATCGGCAGAAAAACCTCGGTTTACCCCGTAAGTTCACTAAGAGGCGTTTTCCCTGCCGGTTGTATAGTAAAATCAATGGATAATATTGTAATCAGAAGAGAGGATTAGTTTTATGAAATTAATTATCAAAGAAAATTACGAAGAAATGAGCAAATGGGCTGCGCATCATATTGCAAACGCTATCAATGCTCATAATGAAAACCGCCCCTTTATACTAGGCTTACCTACAGGCTCTTCCCCACTAGGTGTTTACAGAGAGCTTATCAAAATGAATAAAGCTGGCGAAGTAAGCTTCAAAAACGTAGTCACCTTCAATATGGATGAATACGTTGGTTTACCAAGAGAGCACGACCAGAGCTATTGGTATTTTATGCACGACAATTTCTTTAATCATATTGATATTCCTGCTGAAAACATTAACATTTTAAACGGTATGGCCGAGGATTTAGAAGCAGAATGTCAGCGTTATGAGGATAAAATTGCTTCCTACGGCGGAATTGATTTATTCTTAGGCGGTAGCGGTGTTGACGGACATATTGCATTTAATGAGCCTTTTACTTCATTAACATCAAGAACCGGCGTTCGCGCTTTAACTGAGGATACACTAATTGTTAACTCCCGTTTCTTTGATAACGACGTTAACAAGGTTCCGAAAACAGCCCTTTCAGTTGGTGTTGGTACCGTGTGCGATTCAAAGCAGGTGCTCTTAGTTATCAACGGTCACAACAAGGCAAGAGCACTTCGTCACTGTGTTGAAGGCGGTGTTGACCACGCTTGGACAATCAGCGCATTACAGATGCACAAAGACGGTATCATTGCTTGTGATGAAGCTGCCTGTGGCGAACTAAAGGTAGATACCTACAAGTACTTTAAAGAAATTTACAAAGACGAGAAATAAACCAAACTAATATCAAACGGACGTGGTGTCAAAAGAAACAACCCCGTTTTTTTTTGCACATTACTTAATCAACGTAAACAAGTCTTACGTTTCTCAATTTGCAAACCGTAGTTTTATCAAAGGTTTCAAAAGAAATCGTATAAAAATCATCGGGGTCTGAAATTGTTATTTCAGTATATTTAGTTTCCCAAGTACCGCCGTTCGCGGTATTTAACGAACTCTTAATTTCTTGATGCGCAGCTCCCTTATACACAGCAATTTTAACATACTGATAATAAGCAACCGATGTATTAGTGCCAACTGTATGATAATAATCATAAGTTATTCTAACCTTTTTACCCACCTCGGCATTAGGAATTTTAAAGTGCGCGGTTGAAACACCTTTTCCTCCGTCTGCTGAAGGAGTAATTGTGAGAACTCCGTTTTCTGCCCTCGCCTCTTTAGAAGCATAGCCTGTAGAGTTGATAGCAACGCTCCAATACTTAAGACCTTGTGAAAAATCACCGTTCATAAGAGTATCGTTTACGGCATAGGTTTCGTTGTTCTGATACTGACGTCCTAACTTTTCATAACCTGTTTCGGCAGTACCATCAGGGTCGCGTGCATCGGAAAGATATCTCTTGCCTGTTGTTATATCTGTATATACTGTATTTATACCGCTTCCCTCTATCTTAAATACGTTTACGTAATCTATCTCGGCAGTACCGGTAAATATTACAGAAAGATATGAATAAGAATTTTCTGCTTGTGTGTAGGTAGCTGTGCTTGTAAACTCATAGGTATCACTAGCACTTGTTACTGTTGTTGTTATACCTGAAATCAGTGCATCTGAGCTGCTGGCTTGCAGGACTGACTTTTTATTAAGTGTTATTTTAACACTGCCATCTACCGATTTTAATTTATAGCATACTGCAATAGTGTCACCATCTTTAAGTACTGACGGTAAGAAATGTACGCTTTGGAACTTTGCAGAGTTAATACTGGCCACACCGTTTGTTACGGATGCTGTTCCCCAAACCGTTCTCCAATAATCAAGACCGGAAGAAAAGTCATTGTTATAGAAGTTAGGAGTTTTTACGTTATTGTAGTCTTCGCCTGTGGTTAACTCGCCATGTCTGTAGTTATATGGCTTGTAATCTACAAGGTCGAGAAGCAGATTGTTAGATTTGCATCTTGCCACGTGAACGTAAAGTATTGATACTGCAGAGGTATTGGTATTAGATGTTATAGCAAGGTGATACGTATCCGAGGTATTCCAATAAACGTTAGAATAATAGAAAAGTTTCAGATTTCCTGCGGAATATGTATCGGCAGTAGCGTTACCCTTAGATACACCGTTTACGTAAAGCTTAGCGTTAAAGTCACTGCTACCGGAATATTTAACTATAAACGCCACCTTGTTTTCTTCGGTTATCACCGACATATCGGAAGCTAAATACTTAAATGCAGATGATTTAATGCCATTGCCAACACCCTTATTGATTGTAGCGGTACCATACCTAACACTAGCATTTGCAGAAGCTAACTGTGTTCCGTCTGCACTAGACCAGTATTTAAAGCCGTCCGCAAAGCTTTCGTTGGTAATTTTGATACTGGGAGTGAGTGTATCGTCCTGTAGCATACCGCCTTGATATGTTCCGCCTAAAACATCCTCATCAAGTGTCGGAGCTATATATATTGGTGCCGCAATGGGTTTCCCGCTGTTATGAGCAGTTGTGTTTTGCTCGACTAACACATCGTTTATATCGGTATTTCCTTCACAAACATTGTTTCTGAGAACCGTATTATTCTGCGAATAGGTAATGTCGATATATCCTCTTTCAGGATTGCTTAAAATGTTGTTTTCAACAACTACATCGTTCATCCAATATCGTGTGCTAAGGACTTGGTCTTTATTCCAATAGTCTCTACCCACTACAATCGCCACGCCGCCACGCATATAAACGTTATAATCGACCGTAGCGTTGGTGTCGGCTTGACCTATAACTAAACGTCTTTGGTCACTTACATCGTTGCCTCTGATAATTGAACCGAGCTGTAGGCTAACAGGAGCTTCTTCGTCCGAAGCATCAATACCGCTGAGTGTTATGGAAGGGAAGTTCCATATACCGTAGCGAGTATCGGTTATAGTGTTGTTCATAACAAGAAGGTCGGCATACATAACAAATCCAAAATCAACCGAAACT
>JAZLAD010000050.1:0-3798 GCA_045613005.1 Acutalibacteraceae bacterium
ATTATCAGAGCTTTCCACGTTGCAGGTCGTTGTACCGACTGTGGCGAATGCTCAAGAGTTTGCCCACAGAATATTCCGCTTCACCTTTTAAACCGCAAGTTTATCAAGGATATGAATGAGTTTTACGGTGAATATCAGGCGGGCGCTGAGGTAGGTCAACGTGCTCCGCTTGTAAGTTATACAACCGAGGACCTAGAGCCCGGTGAGGTTTTTGACAGGAGGGATACAAATGCGTAAATGTTCTCTTGAAAAATTAGACCTCATTTTTGCAGAGATTGCAAAGAATGCAGAACTTTATTTGCCCGTTGACCAATCAGACGGCAGTGCCGCATATAAGAAATGGGAAGAGGGCAAAGCTTACAGCAACGCTTTAAACACCGTTAGAAGCCCTAAGGATTTCTTCTTCCCACAAACCGAGGATTTAATGAAGTTTAAACAAAAGGGTAAAAAGATAGAGGTTATTGATACCAGAAACGCGATGGACGATTTCGTTATCTTCGGTGTCAGAGCTTGTGACGTAAAGAGCTTCGAGGTATTAGACCGCGTATTCTTAAGTGAGCCGGTGGACAGCTTCTATGCGCTAAGAAGAAGCCACGGAGTAATAATTTCTATGGCTTGTTCTAGACCTTCAGAAACCTGTTTCTGCAAGACCTTTGGAATCGACCCTGCAAATCCATTAGGTGATATATCTGCATATAAAACAGAAACTGAAATTTTCTTTGAGGCAAATACCGAGAAAGGTAAAGACCTTTTAGATAAAATATCCGGTTTAACTGAAGAGTGTGACGATACTGAAGTTTTGGCACAAAAAGAGCAGATAAACAAGATTATGGATAAATTACCGCTTAAAGACCTTACAACCGAAGGCTTTGGTGGCGGTAAAACAAGCGAACTGTTTGATGTACCCGAGTGGGCTGAATTATCCGAGTCTTGTCTTGGTTGCGGTACTTGTACCTTTGTATGTCCGACCTGTCAGTGCTATGATATAAAGGACTTTAACACAGGTAACGGCGTAATCCGTTTCAGATGTTGGGATTCTTGTATGTATTCTGATTTTACAAAAATGGCACACGGTAACAACCGTCTATCACAAAAAGAGCGTTTCCGTCAGAGATTTATGCACAAGCTTGTATACTATCCTGAGAATAACGGCGGAATGTTCAGCTGTGTAGGTTGCGGCCGCTGTCTTGCAAAATGCCCGATATCGATGAATATTGTAAAAGTAATGAAAAAGATTGGAGGAAGAAAGGGTGAATAATATGAACGATACTTTAATTCCAAAAATCGGTGTCATTACCGACGTTCGAATTGATACTCCTGATATAAAAACCTTCAGAGTAGTAACTCCCGACGGTAAAAAAGCCTTCGACCATATGCCAGGTCAGTGTGCAATGCTTTCAGTACCAGGTGTTGGCGAAGCAATGTTTTCCATTACCTCCTCACCAACAAACGAGGAATATATGGAGTTTTCCATTAAAAAGTGCGGCTGTGTAACCGAATGGTTACATCAGGCAGAACCCGGTCAGCAAATCACCATTCGCGGACCTTACGGCAAGAACTTCCCTGTAGACGACGTGTTCGCTGGTAAGGACCTTCTCTTTATCGCAGGCGGTGTTGGTTTAGCACCTCTTCGCTCGGTAATTAACTACTGCCGTCACTACCGTGACCGTTACGGTAAAATCGATATCGTTTACGGTTCACGCAGCAAGGACGATTTGCTTGATTATAAAGAGATTATTGAAGAATGGTCAACCGATGCAGGCGTTAACGTGCATCTGACCATTGATAATCCTCAAGAGGGTTGGGACGGACACGTAGGCTTTGTTCCTAACTACGTTAAGGAATTGGGCTTTGACACAAACAAGATAGCAGTTTTATGCGGTCCTCCAATTATGATTAAGTTTACGCTTGACGGTCTTTGTAGTATCGGATTTGATAAGACCAATATTTATACAACACTCGAGCTTCGTATGAAGTGTGGCGTTGGTAAATGCGGCAGATGTAACGTTGGCGCTAAGTATGTTTGTAAAGACGGTCCGGTCTTCCGTTGCGATGAGCTGGATGAACTCCCAAGTGAGTATTAAGGAGAAAAAGATATGGAAAATATGGTAAATATTTACCTTTACGGTAAAAAATATGAGGTTCCTTCAAGCCTTACTATTATGAATGCCATGGAATACGCAGGCTATCAGCTCGTTCGCGGTGTTGGTTGCCGTTGTGGATTTTGTGGTGCGTGTGCTACAATATATCGTATAAAGGGTCAGCAAGAGCTTAAAACCTGTCTTGCTTGTCAAACAAAGGTTGAGGACAATATGTATATTGCAACCCTTCCTTTCTTCCCACTAATTAAACAGCCCTATGAGCTTGAAAACGTTAAGCCCACAGAGCAGATTATGATGCAGCTTTATCCCGAGGTTTATGCTTGTATAGGCTGTAACGCTTGTACAAAGGCTTGTACTCAGGAACTTAACGTTATGCAGTACATAGCTTATGCTCAGCGCGGTGACTTTAAAAAGTGCGCTGAAGAGTCTTTCGACTGCGTAATGTGCGGTGTTTGCTCTTCACGTTGTCCTGCAGGTATTTCTCATCCTCAGGTAGGTCTACTCGCACGTCGTCTTAACGGAAAATATTTAGCACCTGAAACTCAGCACCTATTAGAGCGTGTAGCTGAGATTGAAAACGGCGGTTGCGAAGCAGACCTTCAGGATATAATGAAGAAAACTGCTGAGGAACTTAAAGAAATGTATAACAATCGTGATTTTGAGAAATAAGGAGGTGCGATAATATGTATACTAAGGAACAATTAGAATCCATAAAAAAGGTAGAGGCGACCCGTGAGGAGCGTCTTAAGCAGGTTTTAGCAGGTAATCACCCAAGACGTATGACTGCTGAAGAAAAGGATCAGGTTTTACTTGAAAACCATCCCGATCACATAAAGTCGCAGTTTGCTGAGCTTAAAATCGGCCCTAACAAGGGTGAAAAGGTGCCGATTGAACTAGCTGAGATTTTACAGGCAAATCCTAGAATCAATCCTAAGGCTATCGACCTTACAAAGTTTGATTACGACGTTGACGTTTTAGTTATCGGTGGCGGCGGTGCAGGTTCTGCAGCTGCTATTATGGCACACGAAAACGGCGCTAACGTTATGATAGTAACCAAGCTTCGCCACGGCGATGCTAACACCATGATGGCTGAAGGCGGTATTCAGGCTGCAGATAAGCCAAACGATAGCCCTGCTCAGCATTATCTTGACGTTATGGGCGGCGGTCACTTTAAGAACGTGCCTGAACTCGTTTACAAGCTTGTAAATGATGCTCCTATTTGCATCAAGTGGCTAAACGATCTTGGCGTTATGTTCGATAAGGAAGCTGACGGCACAATGGTTACCACCCACGGCGGCGGTACTTCCAGAAAACGTATGCACGCTTGTAAGGACTATTCGGGCGCTGAAATTATGAGAGTATTGCGCGACGAGGTTCAAAACCGCAGTATTCCTGTTGTTGATTTCACTTCAGCTATTGAAATTATTAAGGATGAAAACGGTAAGGCAGCAGGTGCTGTTCTTATGAATATGGAAACCAAGGAAATCCTTATTGCACGTGCTAAGACGGTTATCATCGCAACAGGCGGCGCAGGTCGTATGCACTATCAGGGTTTCCCAACATCAAACCATTACGGTGCGACAGCTGACGGTCTTGTTTTAGGTTACCGTGCAGGTGCAAAACTCCTCTATGCTGAAACATTACAGTACCACCCCACAGGTGTTGCATATCCCGAACAGATTTTCGGTGCTTTGGT
>JAZLAD010000051.1:0-15632 GCA_045613005.1 Acutalibacteraceae bacterium
GGCGCTCTGTTTAAGATTGCAAAAGAAAAAATAGAAAGGCAGAATTACTGATGGCTACAGTAGAAACAAAGGGTACTCAACAAAAAAGCACACTTATTAAGGTTGTAGACTTTACTATTGTTAAGCTAATCCAAATGAAGAAGGCGGCAAGTGTTGTCGGCGAAAAAATCGAGGTAGACGGCATTACCATTATACCTATTTCAAAGGTGTCAATCGGCTTTGCGGGCGGCGGCTCGGACGTTAGCGACCGTAACAAAGGCAAATACAAAAACCCCGCAGGTACCGGAGCCGGTATCTCCGATACACCACAGGGCTTTTTGGTTGTAAAAGACGGGGACGTTCACTTTTTAAGTGTAAACGTTGGTCCTAAAAGTGCGGCGGGGGATATAATATCCACCATAATTACCGAGGCTAAGGCGCTTATAAACGGCAAAAAGGAAGCGAAAGAGTCTTAACCGAAAAATCCTTGCAAGGCTGTATAAACGTCGCAGATTGTGTATTCACTGCCGTTTAACAGGTTGTGCTTTGCATCGGGAATTGAAACAAGCGTTGAATTTTGAAGTAGTTTATGAAACTTTACTTGTGGCTTTACCATCACGACGTCGTCGTTTTTAGCGCTGAAAATAAGACACTGGGTTTTAATTTTCGTTGTTTTGCGATTTAAAAGTCTGGGTTTGATTTTGGTGGCGTCAAGCAGCCAACCATTTGTTATTTTAGAGGCTTGAAAGCATTTATCGGAAATTCTTGTTTCCATATTCATTTTAAAACGCGCGTGACTTATATCGCTGCTTTGGTTTAGCGTTACGTTGGCATCAAAATTTTTAGCCGCGATAAATGGCGCATCGATGCCTTTATGCTTTGCGTCGTGCTTTAGCACCCATCTCATAAAGAAACAGGGTATATTTCTCATTTTAGGGCGAAGCATGGGCGCACAAAATGCCGATTTTGCAATTTTTTCAGGATGCTTTTGCATATAAAGCGCCGCAACCGAACCGCCCATAGAATGAGAGAAAAGGTATATCGGTTTCCTACAGTTTTTCTCTACTAAATTATCAATTACATACTCTAAATCCTTAACGTAAGCGTCAAAGCTGCTAACGTGAACTACGGTGTCGTCGGCACTTTCTCTGCCTGATTTTCCGTGACCTCGTTGGTCGTATATAAATACGTTAAGTCCCATATCGAGTAAAAAGCGGCTAAGCTCGTGGTATTTCCTTGTAAACTCGGTAAGGCCGTGAAGAATGACAACCGAGGCGGTTGCGTTTTCGGCAAGATAATATTCGTATTCTAGTTTTAATCCGTCAAAGGATTCTAAAACGCCCTTATTGACAACACCCCTTAGTGTTTCTTCAAGAGCTGAAAAGTCCTTTTGGAAGGTCTGCTCAGACAGATAGTTTGGCTTATAAGTCGGTTTGTAGTACATAGCTTTTAAACATCCCTATTTGAATATATTTTAAAAAAAGTGGTGATAATAATGTTGCATAAAAGCACGATAAAATGCCGAAAGGTTTTGCGCAACATTATTATTGTAACTTTATCTTTTGTAATTATTTCCTTTGCCACAACAAAAATTGTTTACGATAACATTTTTGTAAGGTATGATAATGAAATTTTGATTTCTTCGTTTCCTGAGGAGATTAAAACCTGTGCTTTAAAAGCAGAGGAATACGATTTTGAAAGTGGAAAAAACACTCTTAGCGGCAGTCTTTTAAGGGCCGGTAGCGGCGACACGCTAATCGTTATGGTGCCCGGCTACCATGCGGAATATAACGAATATTTTTATATTGCAAAAAGCTTTATAGACTGTGACTATTCGGTGTTTTTGTTTGACACCACAGGTCACGGAGAGAGCGAGGGAGAATCTAGCGTCGGTTTTTCTCAAGCGGTGCTCGACCTTAACTGCGCTATTGATTTTATAAATGAAAATCAAAACTTCGGTTTTAAAAATATAGTTCTTTTCGGGCACTCACGTGGCGGATATGCCGCTTGTTGTTCGCTTAAAGATAATAAAAACATATCGGCTGTAATATCGGTTGCGGGGCTTAACAGCGCTATGGAGGCGGTGGTGGCACCTGCACAAAATTACGTAGGTTTTTTAGCCTACTGCGGTTATCCGTTTTTATGGAGTTATCAGAGTATGCTTTTTGGAAGTGATATAACCTCACGCAGTGCGGCGGAGTGTATCAGTGACACAAGCGTTCCTGTGTTTATAGCCAACGGCACTAACGATACCGTAGCACCGCTAAACAAGGTTTCTATAATGTCCTACAAGGCGGAAATAACAAACAAAAACGTTACCTATTATCTAAGCGACAAAGAGGGCGAAAACGGACACACCGATATACTTTTCGGTAAAAATAAAAAGGTAAACGAAAATTTAATGAATGAAATTTTAAAATTTTTAGACACGGCATTAAAAAAGGGGTAAAAAAGGATGAAGGAAGGAATAATTTTAATACCGGCATATAAGCCCGATAAAGAGCTTTTGAACCTTGTGAAAGGTTTAAAGGGTGAGGGCTTTAAAATCGTTGTGGTAAACGACGGAAGCGGCAAGGAATTCGATAGCGTATTTAATGAGGCGGGTGCCTTTTGCGATTTAGTTGCCCACGAGAAAAACAAGGGCAAGGGCGCCGCGCTTAAAACAGGAATTAAATATATTATGGAAAACCTTTCCGACCATCCTTATTTTATCACAGCCGACGCTGACGGTCAACACCTTATAAGCGATATTTTAAGGGTGCGCGATGCTTTAGAGCAAAATGCTCAGATGGTGCTTACAACAAGACGTTTTAAGGGTAAAATTCCGTTCCGTTCAATGTTTGGAAATCTATTATCCCGTTTTGTGTTTGCTATGATGACGGGCAGATATTTTTCGGATAACCAATCGGGACTCAGAGGCTTTTCTATGGAGCAATGCGAGTGGCTAGTCAGGGTTGAGGGCGAAAAATACGATTACGAGATGAACGTTTTGTATTTTGCCGAAAAGCAGTTAATACCCATTAAAACAGTAGATATTGACGCTATATACATAGATAACAACAAGTCCTCCCACTTTAATCCTGTCAAAGATACAATCAGGATTTACAAACAGCTTTTCAGAAGTGCCAGGGGCACCTTTTTGTCTACGCTTGTAAGCGAAGCGCTACTGCTGATTTCCAGCTTTACGGTAGACTTCAAGTACCTCTTGGTTACTCTTCCCACAATAGGAATAATAACCGTTATATTTAATATCTTCTTTTGCATTACCTGCTCTATGCACGGCTTCCACTTCAGAGATTATATAAGAATGTTCTCGAGAATGGCGCTGAGATATACCTTTTACATACTTTTTTCGTGGCTTGTGCTGATATTAAATCCCGATATACCCATTCCGATATTTTTTAGCTTTAACTGTATGATGCTGCTCTTTATTATTCCTGAATACTATTTAATAAAGCTGCGCTACTTGATTTTCAAAAAGAAATAAATAATACGACCTTTGAGAAATTTCTCAAAGGTCGTATACTTTTTACTTATTGTTTATAAAGTCTAAAACGTCGCCCACAGTGACGAAGTTTGCAAAATCCTCGTTTGTAAAGGAAATGCCGAATTCGTCCTCAACGGCTAGAGCCATATAAAGCATAGCTATCGAGTTTAATCCAAGGTCTGTAAAAAGTCCTGTCTGCTCGTTTATTTCGGATACGTCGGCATCCTCTGATACAACGTTTTTAAAAACCTCTTTTAGACGTTCTAAGTTTTCCATAATTTTACCCCTTTATAAAAGTATTGTATGCCTTTTGGCAGTTGTTCAAGCCTTCAAGCATTTTAAGGGATACGTTTTCGATATCCTGCATGGAAGGCATTTTTTTAGTGCAGAGTGCAGTAGTATCTATCGTATCGCCCACAACTGCTATACGGCGGCTGAAAAAGTTGTCCTTTTTAGGTATGTAAACGGGGATAATGGGTGAGCCCGATTGAAGTGCTATCAGCGCCGCACCGTTTTTCACCTGTTTTAGCTCCTCGTCCTTTTGAATTGAGCCTTGAGGATAAATGGTTAAAAGCGATTTCTTTTTCTTTAGTACGTTTACAGCCGTTTTTATAGCCGTAAGGTCAAAGCTTTTACGGTCGATTTTAATGCAACCGACACCGCCCAGTAAAAACGCTCTGAACTTAGGACCCATAACCTCCTCGGAGGCTAAAAAATACATTCGTCGCTTATAAAAGCAAACACCTGTTAAAAACGGGTCAAGAAAGCCTGTGTGGTTAGATGCTATAACCGCCGCACCCGAAGGCATTTTTTTGTAAGGGTTTCCGTTTATATCGATTCGCTTCATACGGAAAATAAGCAACAGCGGTATGCACACTATCCTTGCCATATCCATAGGAAGCCTTTTTATATCAAAGAATTTTTTATCACTGCTTTGAGGCATATTTTCTATCCCTTTATATACTCTTTAAGAGCATAGCATTCCTTTTCTAAATACTCGGTGATTTCCCTTATTTTTTCGGGAGAAGCGTCGGTGGTATCAAAGATTTCGTTTATATAAATGGGTTTTCCTATAACAACTGTTGTGCGGCGAAGCGGATGACAAACGCCGTCAGAATAAACGGGGATTATAGGGCTATCGGTTCTTAGCGCTATGTAGGTAACGCTGGGTTTAAAAGGGAAGGGGGTTTTGCCTATGGGCAGTCTGCCCTGAGGGAAGATTCCGAGTGTATCGCCCTTTTCAAGTGCTTCGAGACTATCACCCACGAAGCTGAAATCAAATGCGTCACGGTCAACGAAAATACCGCCAAGCTTATATAAAAACCAAGAAAACAGCTTTCCCTTTTTAAAAAGCACCTCTGCCATTAAAAAGCGGATTTGCCTTAGAGGGAAAACTATTAAATACAGCGCAAAGTCCATAAGAGAATGGTGGTTTGCCATCATAATAGAAGCCTTTGGCAGTCTTCTTTTAGCGCCGGCAGCCACTATTACGCGTGGCTTAAACAAGAGCCAGGTGGGGACGTAACCTGTAAGCTTTACAAAGCCTGTAAAAAGTTTACTTTGTTTTGGCATATTTTATATGCACCTTTCAATAAATTTATAGATTTCTTTTATTGTGTAGCAGTTGCCCTCGTTTTCGAGCATTCCGCTGATGTTGAATTTTTCTTCGAGCGCTACGATGGTGGATAGGTATTTAAGACTGTCAGCCCCTAAATCGAATATAAGGTGAGCGTCGGTCGATAGGGTATTAACATCGGTTTCGAGTATTTCTGCTACAACGGTTTTTATTGTATTTAGAAGCTCTTTGTTGTAGCCTTCTTCGGCAGCATTTTCATCGCAAACAAGGTCTGCCGCCTCAGAAAATGGGGTAAGAGTTACTTTACCGTTATCAATAGCAGACTTTAAATATTTTCTTCCCACCTTAACGGCGTTTTTAGGAATAATTTCGTCCTTGGTTACAAAAAACACCTTAACAGCGGTGGTAAGGGATAGCTTTTCGTTTGTTTTATAAACGTATGAAATCAGCTCGTTTAAGCTTTCCTTTGTTATATCCTTTTCAATCTGCGCTACAAGGGATAGCGTTTCCTTGCCTTCAATATTCAAACCGAGAATAGAAAAACGCACGACGTTTGGAATGGAAAATTCCTGCTCGATAATATCGGGATTTATGTTTTCACCGTTTTCACCGATAACAACGTCACCCATTCTGCCTTTAATATAGTAGTCATTACCGTCAAACTCCACGATATCCTTACTGTCAAACCATTCAGGAGTATCCTTTCTTTCTCCGTTTATCATAACGCTGTGGCAAATAGACCTACCCTTAATTAAAAGGGTGCCGTTTTCGGATATTTTATATTCTACCGAGCCGAAGGGAAGACCAATGGCATTTTTATTCATATCGCGCGGCTTCATTCTAAGCTCTACCGAGGTAATGCCTACCTCGCTCATACCAAAGCCGTTGTGAACTCTTAAACCTATAGAATTTAAAAATTCAAGTGTTGACGATTTTATATAGCTACCGCCGCTGATACAAAACATAACGCTGTCGCCGAATAGTTGGTCGGTTACTTGGGATAACAGCCTTTTGGTTATTTTAAGTCCTAAATTTGCGTTAACGTTTTGAAGCTTTTCGCAAAGCTTTCGTCCCTTTTCAAATTTAAGACGGGTTTTTTCGTCTTTCTTTGCGATTTCCTTTTTCAGCTGTTCTTCAACGCTGTGCCAGAACATAGGAACGGCAAAAATATGGGTCACTTTATGCTTTTTACAGGTTTTTAAAATGGTGGCCGGAGCATTGTTTCTTAAAAATACCATAGTCGCGCCAAAAAAAGAAAACCAAAAATAAACCGCAAAAAGACCAAAGACGTGATAAAATGGCAAAACCGCTAATTGCTTTAGTTCACCTTTATAGGTAGATGCCATCTCGGGACAGCGCATTACAATATCCTCAGAGTTTAAAAGCTGTTCTGCTATCTGCTTACCGCTGTAAAAACAAATTACCTGATTAAGCGTTGTAGCCGAGGTTGAAAGCGCCGTTTCGTTTGCAAAGGTAGTGCTTATAATCTCGGGCGCTTTCATTGTTTTAAGCTCGGAAACGGTAAGATAATCCGCCTCTAAATTGCCTTTTTGTTCTGCTATAACCGTTTTTATATCAAGGGATTTAATAAGTGAGTTTGAAAGGTTTAAAGAGTGTCTTGTATTAACTAAAAACGGCTTGTTTCCGCTTTTGAGTATCGACCAGAAGGCAATGATCCAATTAACAGAGTTTTCCATTTCAAGACCTATCCATCGGTCGGTAAAACCCAAACCGCCAAGCACGTTTGATACGTGAAGTATCTGTGCTTTAACCTCACCGAAGGTGTGCTTTTTTATTCTGAAACCGTCGTTTTCTTCGGCTAGTATCTTGTCCGGAGATGAAAACATAATTTCAAAAACATCCTCAAAGCTTTTAGAGGATGCTTTTAAAGCGGCAATATTAGTTTTTATTGCTTTGGCTAAAACTTTATCCATAATTCACCTCATAAAATTTATGCCCTGTCTAAAATATCTACAAGCTCTTCAAAGGTTACAAATTCAAAATTTTCTTTTTTAAGTCTGTTTACTATCCACTTTATTTTATTAGGGAAGGATTTAAGACCTTTTGTTAAATAATAGTTATCGTAGGATTTAAGACCCTTGATATGCGGTATTTTGTGTTTTGACAGTTCAAACGGGTGCAGATAAAACACGTAATAATCGCTCGATTTAAGGTGTCTTTTTATTGCGGCTTTGAGCAGGGTCCAAGGCATAAGACGTGTGTAACCGCCACCGCAAATAGGCAGAGAAATACCGCCTACCTTTTCGCTTATTATTCCGAACTCATAAAAGCCGTCCTTTTTAAATACACCTTTAATAAGGTTTTTGAATTTTGAAAGGTCAAGTCTGCCTACGTGCCTTGCCGCCGAATAGCTGTTAAAGCTGGCGTCATATCTAAAGCCTAAGGCTTCGAGTGTTTTAAGCTCGGTATCATTAAGACTGAAAAAGGGCGCTCTAAAGCCTGTTATCTCAACGCCAAAGGTTTCTTCAAGCCTCTTTTTTGCCGTTAACGTGCGCTCTTTAAAGCTTTTATCGTCAAGCTCCAGCGGTGGAGTATGGTCAAGCCCATGGAGTGCTAAGCGGTGACCCTTTTTTATATACTCCCTAACCGAAGCTTCGCTCTTTTCAGCCGCATCGCAAACCGAAAACATAGTGGTTTTAATGTTTTCTTCTTCCAAAAGCTTTACATATTCGTCAAGACCGTCCAGCATGGTTTCAGAAAAATCATAGCCCGATTTGAAAACACATTCGGTATCCGAAAAGCTTTCAAGGTCTATTGTAAATACCGCATACTTTTTATTTGCCATCATTTAAAAACTCCACAATCGTATGATCGTATTTTTCCACGTTGTTAATTCTGATGTGCGAGTGGCAGCCCTTGTCAAACCAAACGAGGCGTTTATCGGGACTTGAGCATTTTTTAAACAGTATTTCGGTTTTGTTAGGTCTTGAGAAAATATCAAGCCTACTGTGTAAAAACAGCATACGTGCCTTTATTTTGTTTATATATCTTATAGGTGAGTCGGCTACAACGTTTGTGCCTGTGTTGAGATAAATTAAAAGCATAACAAGGTCGAGCACAGGAAACAGTGGACGTTTATCGGCTATCATATGCTCTTTAAACGATTCTCTGAAGGTGGTGAAGCAACCGTCCACCACGATTTCGCTCATTTCCTCAGGACAGTCTTTAGAGGTCAGTGCCAAAATACCCGAAGCACTGCCTATGCAGATGCAGTGCAGACAAATTTTCTTAATATTAAAATTGGAGATAAGGAAGTTGCCCCAAGCCAGAACGTCACGGCTTTCCTTTTTGCCGATTGAAGCCTTTTCACCGTCACTAAGACCGTGACAGCGGGTGTCAATAACCAAAACGTTATAGCCTGCTCTTCTGTAGGGTTCGGCAAAAAAGTATGAGTACATAAGGCTTTCACATCTGCCCGGCAAAATGATTACACAGTTTTCACTGCCAAAATCATAATACTCACCGTAGAGGTTGAAGCCGTCGTTTACTATTTTTACCTCTTTTACAAAATCTTTTTGGCTTTCTGCCCAGGCAAGACCTTTGTTCCACATATCGAGCTGTTCCTCGTTGTCGGGTGCTGAACAGCATCTGCCCCAAACCTCAGGTGATGTTCGCACCAACTGTGCTTTGTAAACTCGCTTTGCAATAGGTAAGGTTTTTATAAGCATAACCACTAAACCGGAAACCAAAAGAAAGAGAATTGCCGCAATAATATAACCCCACATAACTTAACCTCCAGAAAGGGTGCAATATAGTAAATCAATATACTAAAAAACAGTATAACATATATGGAAATAAAAATCACTACTTTTTTTAAATAAATTTGTTGAAAAAAGTCGGCAAAACGATTATAATTAAATGGTTAATAAAGAGCAAATATTCTTTGAGGAGAAAAATATGAATAAATTTGTTATATTGACAGACAGTGCGTGCGATCTTCCAAAAGATTTGCGTGAGCGCTTTGATATTCCTGATTATCTTCACGGAATAGTTTATTTTCCTGACGGTCATGAGGAGCTTGCCGATCTTGACTGGGGCTATATCACGCCCGAGGCATTTTATGATTCTATGAAGGGCAGAAATGCGCTTTACAATACAAGCTGTGCAACGCTTGGCGAAACCCAGCAGATTTTTGAAAAGTATTTATCACAGGGTTTTGACATTCTTTGTATAGCAATGTCATCTGCGCTTTCGTGCACCTATCAAAACTGTGTAAACATAGGCAAAACTTTAAGCGAAAAATATCCTGAGCGCAAGGTTATCTGCATTGATTCACTAAGATATTCAACCTCACTGGCACTGTTAGTGGTTTTGGCCTCACAAAAGAAGGCAGAGGGTGCGACACTCGAAGAAACTGCAGAGTATGCTGAAAATATAAAGAACTGTATTCATCAGATGGGACCTATGGACGACCTTTTCTTCCTTGTTAAAAAGGGCAGAATTTCAAACTTCAAGGCGTTTTTCGGCACACTTGTCGGCGTTAACCCTATGGCAGACTTTAACACTAAAGGTCTTGCTACCGTTTTAGGTAAGTTCAAAGGGAAATCAGCCGCTTTTGAGGGTACGGTAAGATATATTGAAAAAACAATCGAGAATCCAAGCGACCAGATAATTTTTATAGCCCACAGTAACCGTGAGGCTGCGGCAAAAGTTTTAGCCGAAAAAATCAAAGAGCGTTTTAATCCAAAAGAGATTATTATAACCACCGTCGGAATCTCCTGTGGTGCGGCAATAGGTCCCGGTCTTTGCGCTGTGTTCTACGTTGGCAAGCCTCTTAGTGAGGATAGCTCTAAAGAACAGGCAATAATGGCTGAGGTTATGCAGGATATGAAGGCTAATGAAAAGAAGTAAGGAGAGAGAAAAATGGCAGAAAACAAATCTTTTGTAATTTTAACCGATTCAACGAGTGACCTTAACAAGTCTATCCGTGAGCAATACGGCATAGAGTACGTTAAGATGAACTATGTAATCGACGGCAAAGAATACCCCGCTTCTCTTGATTGGGAGCACCACGCTTCAAAGGAATATTATGATTTGCTTCGTGGCGGCAAGCACATTACAACCACTCAGGTTCCGCAGGAGACGTATAGAACAGTTTTCGAAGAAGCACTTTCAAGCGGTAAGGATTTAGTTTATATCGCTTGTTCATCTGCCCTTTCAGGCTCAATTAATCTTGCAAACGTGGTGGCAAGAGAACTAAACGAAAAATATACCGACAATAAAATTTACTGTATCGATTCCCTTATAAGCTCTCTCGGTCAGGGATGGATGGTAATAGATGCCGCTATTCTAAGAAATGAAGGTAAAACAGCCGCTGAGGTAGTAGAAATAATTGAAGCTAACAAGCTAAAGGTTAACCAGTGCGGAACGGTGGCTACTCTTGAATATTTGCGCAGAGCTGGTAGAGTTACCGCTTCTAAAGCTTTTTTTGGAAATTTATTCGGTGTTAAGCCGCTTATCATTTCCGACGTTAAGGGACAAAACTATGCCGTTAAAAAGGCAAAGGGTAAGGCTAACGCTTACAAGGAAATTGCGAATATGATGGCTGAAGCGGTTGAGGGCTTTGAGGCTGATGAGCTTTATATAAGCCACGCTGACTGTCTTGAGGACGTTGAGCTTTTAAGAGATATCATTTTAAGTGTTGTTCCTTTCAAAAAGGTTTATATTGACATTATCGGTCCTATTGTTGGTACTTCGGTGGGTCCCGGAACAGTTATTTCCTTCTGCAAGGGCAAAGAGGTAACTATTGAGGGTCAAGAATAAAATTTTTAGGGGAAATTGAATTGTACGGTTTGGAAATTAACGGCGCAGAGCTTTACGGTCTTTTTTCGGGTGCGCTTTTAGGCCTTAAGAAAAATGAACAGACGTTAAACGCACTCAACGTTTTTCCCGTGCCTGACGGCGATACGGGTTCCAATATGCTTAAGACCCTTCAGGGTGGTGTAGAGTCGGCTGACGGGTTTGACTCTGCTTCGCAGATGGCAAAAGCACTTTCAAAGGGTTCGTTATTTTCTGCAAGAGGAAATTCGGGAGTTATCTTATCTCAGTTTATAAGGGGCTTTGCAAACGGACTAGAGGGCAAAGACACTGTTAGCACAATAGATTTTATTAGTGCTATGCAAAGCGGTGTTGAATCGGCTTACAAGGCGGTTATGAAGCCTGTGGAGGGAACCTCACTTACAGTGCTCAGAGAAACTGCAGAGTTTTTAAATGAAAACTCACAAAAGGCAACCGATTTTGACACTATGTTTAAGTTGCTTGTTCCCGTTATGCGAGAGTCACTTGAAAATACACCCGAAAAGTTACCTGTTCTTAAAGAGGCAGGTGTAGTCGATTCAGGCGGCGCAGGAATTTTATGTATGTTCGAGGGTATGCAGGCTATAATCGAGGGCAAGGAGCTTCCTGAACAGATTATAGAAACAAAGCAAAAAAGCACTGCTGTCAATAAGCTTAGTGCCGACGGTGAGCTTGAATACGGCTACTGCACCGAGTTTATTTTACAGTTAATAGACAAAAAATCACCTATAAGCGAATTTTCGCTGGATTTACTTATAGAGTTTTTAGATAGCATAGGTGATAGCGTTGTAGCGGTTATGGACGATGATATCGTTAAGGTTCACGTGCATACCTTTACACCCGAAAAGGTGCTTGGGTTTGCCCATAAGTTTGGCGAATTTATAACACTTAAAATTGAAAATATGTCGGTTCAGCATAACGAGGCAAAGGAAGTTGCCGAGGCGAATATCAAGGCCGAGCATAAAAAGTTTGCTATCGTTTCAACTGCACAGGGCAAGGGAATGGGCGAGTATTTCAGCGCTATCGGTGCTGATGCTATAGTTTTCGGCGGCAACACCCAAAACCCATCGGCTGACGATTTTATAAAGGCGTTCAAGCGCCTTAGCGCAGACTATATTATTGTGCTTCCCAATAACTCGAATATCGTTATGGCGGCGCTTCAGGCGGCGAGTCTTTATACCGATGCAGACGTAAGGGTTATTAAAACCCATTCGGCAGCCGAGGGTTATTCTGCACTCTCTATGATTGACCCGTTTGCTGATACTATAAATGAGTTTATCGAAGCGATGTCAGGCTCGATAGAGTATGTTACAACCGTTTCGGTAACCAATTCGGTAAGAGACGCCTTCCTAAACGGAATAAGCATAAAAAAAGGCTCTTATATCGGTCTTGACGGCGAGAATATTTTATGCTCGGTAGACGATAAAATCACCGCCGCTGTCACAACCATTAAAGCTCTACCCGATATTGACTCAAAAGAAACCATAATAGTATTTTACGGAAACGACGTAACAGAAGAGGAAAGAGATACGCTTGAGAGCGAGCTGAGTAATCTCTTCCCACTCTTTGATATAGGCTTTATCGAGGGCGGACAGCCGCTTTACAGCTTTATAATTTCCGTGGAATAAAGGGGAATTAAATTTTGAAAACAGTTCTTGTTGATATTTACGGTGCCGATATAGGCGCCGAGCCGATGATTACAGGCGCTATAAAAGCACTTGATGATTATAGCGATTTAAAGCTTAAATTTATCGGTGATGAAAACATAATAAATAAGTTTATCACAAAGGAAAACAGTGAGCGCATATCTGTTATGCACACAACCGATTTTATATCGCACAGCGAGTCACCTGCCGTAGCCTTTAAGGGTAGGGGCGAGGCTTCGCTTATAATGGGTATAAACGAGCTTAACTCAAACGATGAGGTTATAGGTCTTTTATCGCCCGGAAACACAGGCGCTATGCTCGTAGCCTCTATCTTTAGATTAGGCTTAGTAGGCGGTCTTAAAAGTCCTGCGCTTTGCTCGGTAATTCCTTGCTGTGACGGTAAGATGTTAGCAATTTCCGATTGCGGCGCAAATATAGATTGCAGAAGCGAGGACCTTGTCAATTTTGGTCTTATGGCGAGTGCGCTTATGAAGAGCTTGGGTCACTCAGATTCTCCTAAGGTTGCGCTTTTATCGGTAGGCAGAGAGGATTCAAAGGGCAACAAGGTAACACTTGAAGCCTTTGAAAAATTAAAAAATCTTCCTATAAACTTTATAGGCAATATCGAGGGGCTTGACGTTGTAAGCGGTGAGATAGACGTTGTCGTGGCGGACGGATTTTCGGGTAACGTGCTGCTTAAAACCATTGAAAGTGTTGGAAAAAGCGCTATTTCTATGGTAAACGATGCCATTAAAACGGCAGATAAAAAAGAGGATTTAGAAGGCGTAAAGCAAAGACTTGAGCGCTCATACGATTTTAATCCCTTTGGCGGCGCCACGTTTTTGGGAACCAAAAAGCCGATTATTAAAATGCACGGCTCGGCAACCGAGATAACACCTCGTTCTTGTATCGACCAGTTAATGCGAATGGAAAAGGCAAACTATCAACAAGCAATTCTTGATTGTTTAAAAAAATAAATTTAAGGATAGTCTTTTAGGCTATCCTTATTTTTTATATTTTTGGACAAAATATATTATGGTGAATATTGTGAAATTTAAAAATTTTTCTTTAAAAAGCTTTTTCTGCGGTGCTGCTATCGGTGCTATTAACGGTCTTTTCGGTGCGGGTGGTGGAATGTTAGCAGTGCCATACCTTAAATCTCAGGGCTTTGAGCAAAAGAAGGCTCATAAAAATGCCGTAGCGGTTATTTTGCCTATTACTCTGGTCAGCGCAATTATGTACGCTTTAAGGGGTGCTGTAAGCATAAAGGACGCCTATATTTATATCCCCACAGGTATTATAGGTGCGCTTATCGGCACCTACGTTATTAAAAAGATATCAACAAAATTTTTAAAAATAGCCTTTGCGGGATTTATGATTTATGCAGGCGTACGCCTGCTGCTTAAATGAATATCTTAGCCCTTTTAGCAGGGCTTTTATCGGGAATTATAGGTGCTATGGGTCTTGGCGGCGGCGCTGTGCTTATAATTTATTTAACCCTTTTCACCGATACAAAACAGCTGAAGGCACAGGGAATAAACCTCTTTTTCTTTTTACCTATAGCGCTGATTGCCGTAACGGTTTACGCTATAAAAAAAGAGATTGAGTGGAAAAAGATAATACCGATAGCATTAGGCGGAATACTCGGTGCCTTAGGCGGTATTTTTTTAGCGGAATTTATCGGCGGAGACTATTTATCAAAGCTTTTTGGCGGCGGTTTAGTGTTACTTGGAATTAAAGAAATAATGTGCTTGAAAAAAGGAAAAAAGGGTGATATAATTAAAAAAGAATAAATGTTCGTATGGAGGTATATTATGGATAGACCACCACTAACAGAAAAACAGGAAGCCGTTTATAAATTCCTTGTGAAAGAAGCTTCAAGGGGTATTCCGCCAACTGTAAGAGAAATAGCCGCCGCCGCAGGTATTAAATCCACCTCAACGGTTCACGCCGTTTTAAACGCTTTGGAAGAGGGCGGATACATAAGCCGAAACGCAGGCTTTTCCAGAGGTATAAAGATTGAAAACAGCTCTGATGCCGCTATGGTGCCGCTTGTTGGCAAGGTTACGGCAGGTCAGCCTATTTTAGCGGTTGAAAGAATTGAGGACTATATCCCTTATCCTACCAAGGATGCCGAGGGCCTTTTTGCGCTTAAGGTTACGGGTCAGAGTATGCGTGACGCAGGAATTTTAGACGGTGATATAGTTATTGCCGATAAAAACGCTCCTTGCAGAAGCGGTGATATTATAATCGGTATGGATGAGGATAGCGCCACCGTTAAAACGTTGCTTATTAAGGACGGCAAGGTTATCTTTATGCCCGAAAACCCTGATTATTCGCCCATCATACCCGAAAAACCTGCTGTGCTCGGCAAGGTTATAGGAAGCTTTAGAAGGTATTAAGATAAATGAAGAAGATAGAGATTTTTACCGACGGTGCCTGTTCGGGCAACCCAGGCAAGGGCGGTTGGGGTGCAATTTTGCGCTTTGGCGAGTATCAAAAAGAGCTCTCGGGCGGAGAGAAAAATACCACCAATAACCGAATGGAACTGACCGCCGTTATAGAGGCGCTAAAGGCGTTAAAGGAGCCTTGCGAGGTGGTTATCACAACCGATTCAAAGTACGTTTCGGATGCCGTAACACTCGGCTGGGCAGAAAACTGGCGCAAAAACGGTTGGAAAAAGGCTGACAAAAAACCCGCGCTTAACATCGACTTGTGGGAACAGCTTTTAGAGCTTTTAGCACAGCATAAAGTTACGTTTAATTGGGTTAAGGGTCACGCAGGGCACATAGAAAACGAGCGTTGCGACCAGTTAGCCGTTTCATACTACCAAAATTTAAAGGAGTAATCCTACGTTTATGAAAAAGACAAATCTAAAAAGAATGGTTGCGGCGGCTGTTATTGCAGCAGCATACGCAGGACTTACATATATTAGCGCCGCTTTCGGCATAGCCTACGGACCTATACAGTTCAGAGTTTCAGAAGCGCTCACAATTTTGCCGCTTTTCACCCCCGTTGCAATACCGGGGTTGACTATAGGTTGCTTTTTAGCAAACATAATGTCTTATAACCCTATCGATTTAATTTTCGGAACGGCGGCTACCTTAATAGCGTGTCTTGGCACCTA
>JAZLAD010000052.1:0-3327 GCA_045613005.1 Acutalibacteraceae bacterium
AGGGAATAAGAAGGGGCTATAACGGTCTTATCGAGGGCGATATTATTGATATGGATATTCGCTCGGTATCTGATATAATCCACCGCGGCGGAACCTTTCTTTACACAGCAAGAAGTCCTAAGTTTAAAACCGAAGAAGGTATTTTGGAGGCTGTTGCAAACTGCAAGAAATTCGGTATCGAGGGTATTGCAGTAATCGGAGGCGACGGTTCTTTCAGGGGCGCGAGAGACCTTTCAAACCACGGTATTCCTTGCGTTGGTATTCCTGCTACAATAGATAACGATATCGCCTCCACCGAGTATTCCATAGGCTTTGATACAGCTATGAATACCTCTATGGAAATGATAGACAGAATCCGCGATACCGCACAGTCACACGACCGTTGCAGTGTTGTTGAGGTTATGGGCAGACACGCAGGCTATATCGCTTTACAAACAGGTATTGCGTGCGGCGCTACGGCTATTTTAGTGCCTGAGGTTAAAGCCGACGTAGCCGAGGTTATCAAAAAGATTGAGGCTACCCGTGCTACAGGCAGAAAGAACTTTATAATAATAGTTGCCGAGGGCGTAGGCGGCGCTCACGAAATGGCAAAGGAGATTGAAGCGAAAACAGGCGTTGAAACAAGAGCTTCAATCTTAGGTCACGTTCAGCGCGGCGGCAGACCAACCGTTAGAGACAGAGTTATGGCAACCGAGCTTGGCAACGCTGCAGTTCATCTGCTCTCAAAGGGCATCGGCAACCGAGTTGTAGGCTATAAGGGCGGCGAGGTATTAGACTACGATATCTTCGAAGCTTTAAATATGACCAAGGAATTCGATTTCGATATGCTAAGAGTTGCAAACGAAACGTCAAATTAAAATACAAAACGCTTTACCGATTAAGGTAAAGCGTTTTATGTTTTTGCGTACGGCTAAGTTTTACTTAGCCGTATTTCTATTTGCAGATGTTTAATATTTATAGTGGCAATACTGTATCCTCGGTTACGTTCATAATTACCGTAACGTCTTTCATAAAGCCTGGTTTGCAAAAGATCATTCCCATATTAATATGGGTCATACCTCCGCTTCCCAGCACATATGGCGCTATATCTTTAATCTGTTGTTTAGAAAACGTACCTTCAATAACTGTATATCTGCAAAGCATCGGTCCGTAGAAGGTTTCCTTCACATTTTCAAAGTATTCTTTAGTTATAATCTGCTCATCGCTGATTTTTAATTTATCAAACAACTCTTTTTCACTCTCAATACCGTTAGGCCATTGTACATAGAATCTTACAGCTACAGATTTGTCCTCGCTCGTATGTTCGAGATAAAAGGTCAAATGGTCGGAAATTTTTGGGCTGTATCCATCAACGCGCGGTGCAGTTACAAGTTGCATCGCACATTCGCCTTTCTCATCTATTTTCTTTATCATTTCGGCGTTAAGCGAGGCGTAATAAGGATATGTGTTATTTGGATGCGGCACCATATCCTTAGCACCGAGCTCTTTTACGTATTCAATGCGTTGTTTTCTAAGTTCTTTGTCCTTTTCTTCAGTGTAGCCTTCCTCTTGTTTCTCTTCATCAAACACGATAGGATTAACCTGTACTCTGAAATACACGTCCTCTCCTTCAAACAGCGAAACAAATTCTCTTGCATAGTCTCCAAAAAAGTCCATACCGCGTACTGTAGGCATTACCATTGCATCGATTGGCATTCGCATATCTTGCGGCGCATATATTAAGCGGTATTTTACAGGATTTTCTTTTTCCTGTGCTATAGCTTGTTGAGGCGCTGCAAGCTCGGTTTGTTCCTGAAAAAGCTCGGTGGTTTTATCAGAGGAAACTGTGTTTTTATTTGAAGTAGCCTTTTCTTTAGGCAGAAAAACCGTTAAAGATACAATAACCGCGCATAGCAAAACAGGAATTGCAACAAATAAATATTTAAAACGGCTTTGCTTAGTTGTATTTTTCATAAAATCACCTTCTTTAAAAATTTTTGTTTTTTTGTTATGGTGAAACATTGGTATCACGTCCCTTTTGAATTTGAACTCTTTTTTGGCTTTCATAAATATAACAATAAAAAAGGGTAAATAGGATACAAAAATTTTCCAAAAAAATAAAAACGCCAAAAAAGAAAGTTATGAGTTCTCGTTTTTGGCGTTTAGATTTACATTTAAAAACTTTATTTTTATAGATTACGGTATCTTCATACCCTCGGTTACTTCTATTGTGACAATATTATCTACTGCATCAGGATATTTATCAGGGTTAGAAATAGCAGCAAGAGATAAAATACATTCACCCTTTTTTTCTATTTTCCGTATCATTTCAGCGTTAACCGTGGCGTAATAAGAATGTGTAGTATTAGGTATCAGCACCATATCTATAGCACCTATTTCTCTTACGTACTCAATGCGTTGATCTTTAAGTTCTTCGCCTTTTTCTTTAGTATAGTCTTTCTCTTTCGTCTCTTCGTAAAATACAACGGGAGATACCTTTACTCTAAAATACACGTTGTCTTGACCTTCAAATTGTGAAACAGCTTTTTTAAGATATTTGTCAACAAGGTTATCATCTTTTTTAATTTCGATGTTAAATAAATCTGAAGGTTGACGATTACTTTCTTTTGCATATATTAAACGATATTTTACTTCGTCCCCGTTGCCGTCGGGGGATGAAGACGGATTGTTTGGTATAACTACGATAGGATTTGAAGATGGATTTTCAGGTGCAATACTGCTATTGTTAGAAGAATTATCGGGTGTATTATCCTCAAAATAGTTTTGATTTAGCGAATTGGAAATTCCACCCAGGAAATTAAAGGTGCCGTCGCGAACAGGCTTTATGCTAAATAGGGTTACAGCCGTTGTAAGCAGTACCACCAAAACGGTTGCAACACGCTTGTATGAGGTGTTCACAAAGCTGTAAAAAGCCCTTCTTTGCGACCTTATAAGCCTCTCCATTTGTCTTTCAAATTTTTCAGAAAAGGTAAAATCAATGCTGTTTTCATCATTTGGAATATGAGAAAACTCTTGCGCTATAACCTCTCTGAAAGCGTTATTAAAATCAGTCCTGGTTATTGCCATATACAAATTCTCCTTTAATACCGAGTAGCTCTAAAAGCTGCTTTTTGCCGCGGCGAAGCTGTTGCTTGGTGGTTACAAGCGTCTGACCCAGCTGCTTTGCGGTCTGCGGCACCGTCAGCTCTAAAACGAAGTGGTAATAGAGAACGTCACGGTATTTTTGGTCTAATGAGCGAATAGCGGTGAGGACGTTTTGATAATCAAATCTATCGCAGATTGTGTCTAAAAACGTATCGTCGGCAAGACCTTCCAAGCTGTCAATAT
>JAZLAD010000053.1:0-4740 GCA_045613005.1 Acutalibacteraceae bacterium
TCTGGGATAGTTGTAAAGTCCTGTTTGGAGCATCATTGTAAGGTGGGCAGATAGCTTTTTGAGTTTTACGTCTTGCGGATAGCCTTTAAGTAAAACGTTGCGGATTTTTGAAAATTCTCCCAAACCGTCGCAAAAAACCTCGCCGTTTGAGGCGGCGGCTAATGAATGGGAGGGGAGATAAAGCCATTGCTCAAGTGACCCGGGCGCGGTGGGTGTGCCTAAAAATCTATTGTAAAAATCGCCTATTACAAAAACACCGTGTCTTTTGCCGTAAGGGGTGGGTACACTCTGTTTTTTAAATCCCTCGAACTCTTTTGGCAAACTGTGATATATGCGCTCCAGCTTAAATCCTATTTTATCATAATCCTCACTTGTAACCCACATACAAAAGGCTGGCTCAAAATCGTGGTCTTGGGATATTTCGTCGTCAAAACCAAAGCACTCAGAGCCTTCACCTGCAAGACCTATTGCTATTCGTGTCGTATATTCGGGGAAGTTTTCAGCAATTTTCTCTATGCCGAAAGCCTCATAATAGCGACGGGAAAGTTCAAGTCCCTTCATAAATCTTTTTCGACCTTTCGTAAAGCTCTATTGCAAAGAGGAAAAATCCGAAATAATCAAAGGATGGCGCACATTTTTCGCAAACAAAGGCGTAATATGGGTTTCTCTCTATCCTTTTGTCGTTTAGCAGATTTTCGGCTTTTTCAAGGCACTCTTCAATTTTTTCCGACTCTAAGCCCTCGCTCTTTTCAAAAAGGTGGGCAAGATTTACGTAACTTACAGCACAGTCAAGCAAACCCTCTTTTTTAGCGCTTGTAATTAAAATCGCCTTGTTGTAAAGCTCTTCGGCTTCTAAAAACCTATTAAGGTCTGTAAGGGTTGTAGCAAAGTTATTGTAAAGCGCCGCTATACGTAAATCGTCGGGCGATAATTTTTCGTGATAAACTGATGACGCTTTTTCATAAAGCGTAACCGCGCGCTCTAAATCGCCAAACGCTTTACAGGTTGTGGCGGCATTTAAAACTATGGTAGCGCCTGAAATCTCGTTTTCAAGACCTTTATAGCAAATAAGCTCTAGGGCGCGGTTGATAGCCGATAGCCCCTTGCCCTTATCGTTTGTTCTGCGGTAGAGCCCTAACATTTCGTTCACAACCGATAGTTCTCCCGAAAGGTCACGAAGTGACTTAGCCTCTTTCTGCCAATATTCAAGCAGGGTAACGGCGCCTTCTAAATCGTTTGTAGCAAAGAAGGAATCTAGCTTTTCTATTATTCTTTTTACAGGGATAGATTTGTTTTGCTCAGCCGCTTTTTTACAGCTGGGGCACTCTAAATCAACGCCTAAAATTTTAAAATCATCTTTTTCCATATTGAACTTCTACAGCCTTTACCTTATAAATAATATAATCGACCTTTTTTATATTATATGAAATTTTCAAATAAACTTCAAGAGTTCGTTTTATCTAAATTGTTCGAATGATTTTATTTTTGATAATTAATCGATATTGACATCAATCTTTAATTGTGCTAAAATGATAAAAATGGCGAAGAAGAGGACACGGTGTCAGCCTTGCTTTTACAGAGAGACCAAGCATTTGCTGAAAGTTTGGTTATTTAGCGCGTTGACATTACCACCTTGGAGCAGTCGGCGATGAGTCGAACGGGTTAGCCCGTAACAGCTTATAAAAGTGACAGGTTTTCCTGTAATCAGGGTGGAACGGTGAGATAAGAAATTTTATCCCACCCCTGCCCGTTTGGACGGGGTTGGATTTTTTATTAAGGAGAAAAGAAGTATGGAAAACGTTTATTCATTTGAAAATCCCGAATTTAAGAAAACGTATTGGCACACCTGTTCGCATATAATGGCACAGGCTGTAAAACGCCTTTATCCTCAGGTGAAGCTCGCTATCGGACCCGCTATTGCTGAGGGTTGGTACTACGATTTTGATTTAGAGCATTCATTAACTCCGGAAGACCTTGAAAAAATCGAGGCCGAGATGAGAAAGATCTGTAAAGAAAAACTAGCAATCGAAAGGTTCACACTCCCACGCAATGAAGCGCTCGAGCTTATGAGCAACGAGCCTTATAAGGTTGAGCTTATTACAGAGCTCCCCGAAGGTGAGGAGATTTCCTTCTACAAGCAGGGTGAGTTTACCGACCTTTGTGCCGGTCCGCATATGGATTCAACTTCCAGAATCAAGGGTAACGCTATAAAGCTACTCTCTGCAACAGGCGCATACTGGCGCGGTGACGAGAAAAACAAGATGCTTCAGCGTGTATACGGTATCGCTTTCCAGAAAAAAGAGGAGCTTGATGCCTTTATCGAGGCACGAGAAGAAGCTAGACGTCGCGACCATAATAAGCTCGGCCGTGAGCTCGGTTACTTTACAACGGTTGAGTCCATCGGTCAAGGCCTTCCAATCCTTCTTCCAAAGGGTGCCAGGGTTGTTCAGCTTTTGCAGCGTTGGATAGAGGATTTAGAACAGGAGCGCGGCTACCTTCTTACCAAAACACCGCTTATGGCAAAGCGCGACCTTTACAGGATTTCAGGACACTGGGATCACTATCTTGACGGTATGTTTGTGTTAGGCGACCCATACGATGAAGAAAAAGAGTGCTTAGCACTAAGACCTATGACCTGTCCTTTCCAGTATCAGGTATATCTTAATCAGGCAAGAAGCTACCGTGACCTTCCTATGCGCCTTGGTGAAACCTCCACTCTTTTCAGAAACGAGGATTCGGGCGAAATGCACGGTCTTATCCGTGTTCGTCAGTTTACAATTTCTGAGGGACACCTTGTTCTTAGACCTGACCAACTTGAAGAAGAGTTTGCAGGTTGTTTGGCACTTACAAAAGAGGTGCTTGAAACGGTTGGCCTTTTAGATGATTGCTCTTTCAGATTTTCACAATGGGATCCCGAAAACACAAAGAAATATGAAGGCACACCTGAGCAGTGGGCAACCGCACAGGGCGTTATGGAAAAAATCCTTAACGACCTAGGCGTAGAGTACGAAATCGGCATCGGTGAAGCGGCTTTCTACGGACCTAAGCTCGATATTCAGTATAAGAACGTTTTCGGCAAGGAAGACACAATAGTTACAATTCAGATTGATATGCTTCTTGCAGAAAAATTCGGTATGACCTATATCGACACCGACGGACAGAAAAAACTACCGTACATTATTCATAGAACAAGCCTTGGCTGCTATGAGCGTACTCTTGCATACTTAATAGAGAAATACGCAGGTGCACTTCCAACCTGGATGTCACCAGAGCAGGTAAGAATCCTTCCTGTTACTGACCGTGCCTTTGAATGTGCAAAAGAAGTAAAAGCAAAGCTTTCTGCGAATAAATATCGCGTTACTATCGACGACAGAAGCGAAAAGCTAGGCTATAAAATCCGCAGCGCACAGCTCGAAAAGGTACCGTATATGATTATTATAGGTGATAAGGATATGGAAAACGGAACCGTTTCGGTACGTCACCGCTCAGGCGAAGACCTCGGCGCACTTTCATTCGAGGAGTTTGAAAAGATTCTACACGACGTCGTAGCAAATAAAGAGAAAAAATAAATCATCAAATTAAGATTTAAATTTTTAAAGCACCTGCATTTTAATATGTGGGTGCTTTAGTTTTATGGGTAAATAATAGCCAAAGTAAAGAAAAACAAATTATTGATATTTATTCACGTCGGTGCTATAATAAAAACATACCACATAACATTTTAATATTTACAAACAATAAGGTGTGTATTTTTATCTTCAGGTAAAAATGCAGGCTCTATTTTCGCATACTTTATTGTTTGTAGAAAATGTTGTGTGGTAGCAATCAGGAGTCGCATTTTTCGGTGTGTGTGGCTTCGGTTGCACACACTTTTTTAATTTATGGAGGAAAAATTTATGAACATCACATTTAAAGCACCACTAATGAAAGAATGGACAGTGACAGATGATAAGATCATTGTTAAAAACAAGGAAATATTATTGTCATCAATCACCAAAGCTACACACTCCCCCACAAACAACAAAGGAACTTATGGTGTAGTTCAAGTTTTTTATGGAAGTGGCGCGTTTGACTTCGCTACACTTTCATACCCATTTAAGCAACGAGAAGAAGGAGAAAAAGCCGCAGAATATATTTTGGATTTTGTCGGTGGAGAAGAAAGAAGGAAAGAGATAGAAAAACAAAAAGAAATAGAAGAAAAAGGTTTTAGAAAGCGTTGTAATGTATGCGGACAAATTATTTGTTATACTCTTGAAGACCTAGAAGAAAATAGACGTCGAGCCAAAAGTGCGGCGTGGTCTGCGGTTGGTGGCATAGCAGGCGCTTTATCGGGCAACTATGCGGCGGGAGCAACAACCAATCAAACTGCAGAAGATCAACTTAGCAGAATAGTCGATTATAATAAATGCCCTTCTTGTGGTTCAAGAGATTTAGTAGATTTAACCGATGAAGATATTGCGAAAATAAATGCACAACAAAATGGGCAATCCGCAATTTCTTCTGCGGATGAGTTGAAGAAATTTAAAGAACTTCTTGATATAGGTGTAATTACACAAGAAGAATTTGATCAAAAGAAAAAACAGTTATTAGGTTTATAATACATAAAAATCGGGAGCGGTTTTGCCGTTCCCTTTTAAATTTCAAGGGTTAAATATTAAATAGTTTGCGACCTCTTGCAGTATGCACGGTTTGCACCGCGCATACTTACGCCTCACGACCCAAATTCTTCGAATTTCGGTA
>JAZLAD010000054.1:0-5802 GCA_045613005.1 Acutalibacteraceae bacterium
TTCACAAAATGTCAAACCTAATAGAAACAAGATACGGTTAATCTTATTTAGTGGATTTTATTTGAGCTAAAATATAAATAAAAGTTAATGTGTGCACAAGCACACATTATTCACAAAAAATATGGTTACCTATGGTGGCTATTACGGGGCGAGTACGTATCCATTTGTTTGTGGCGGTTTTTGGGTTATAGTAGTATATCGCGCCGCCCGACGGGTCCATTCCGTTAAGCACGTCGGTTGCCGCCTTGTAGGCGCTGTCACTTATATCCTCGTAAAACTGACCGTCATCAAGACAGGAAAAAGCGCCCTTTTGGTAGACTACACCCGCCAGAGTATCGGGAAACGACGGATGCTCTACCCTGTTCATCACAACGGCACCCACAGCCACCTGACCTAAGTAACTCTCTCCCCTTGCCTCTGCCGATATAATTCGGGCAAGCAGCTGATAATCGGCAGAATCGTATCCGTTATAGCTGTTGCTACCCTCTATCCCTAACGCACTAAGCGTTTGTTTACCCGCTATTCCGTCCACCTTTAGTTTATTATCCCTTTGAAACTGCTCGACTGCTTTTTTAGTGGCTGTGCCGTAAATTCCGTCTATAGAGCCTGTGTAATAGCCGCGCTCTTTTAGTGCCCTTTGTATTTTCGAAACCTCGTTACCGCGTGAGCCCATCTGTGACAGTGCCGCAACGCTTATTACCGATAACGTGGCTATTAAAAACGCAATTATTAAAATTTTTATAATTTTTTGATTCATTTTTACACACTTCCTTTTTCTTTATTTTTCCCATTTTTTAAATATAATTCAAAATAAAAAGTGACATAAAATTTCATTTTTTTGCAATTTCAAATGACAAAATATTCGTCGGCGTTTTAGTATAATAAATGGGAATAAAGGAAGTTTAAAAAGTTTAAGCGGTGATAAAATGAAAGATTTTGTTAAAACTGAAAACGAGCTCAAATACTCCCAAACACTCGATATTGTAAGCGGTCTGTCCAAGTATCTTATCATAATACTTTTGGGCTTCGTGTGTTCAAGAGCTACTATTGTTTGGAAGCTTTGCCCTTTTGCACTTTCATTTGTGGGAGGAATAGACAGAAAATACACGCCGAGTGCTGCCATAGGTGCTTTTTTGGGATACTTTATCCCCGCCGTCGGAGAGGGTGCTTTCAGATACATAGCGGCACTTCTTGCCATAATAGCCATAAAAATTATGCTCTCCTCATATAAGAGGCTTGTACAAAACCCTCTTTTTTTAAGCCTTGTAGTGTTTTTGAGCAGTGCTATTACCTCGGTGGTGGCACTTGATGGCAGTTTAAACTCTATTCTCAGTAATTTTGTGTTTGTTCTAACCGCTTCGGCAACCACATATTTTGTTGCAAAATCGTTTTCTGCCGTAATTAACGCAAAGGCGGGGCTCTCGGGTGAGGAGCTTTCCTGTCTTTTGCTGGTTTGCGCCATAATTATTTTAGGATTTAACGGCGTATCGTTTTTCGGTGTATCGCTTTCTAAAGTTTTAAGCGTAACTCTTATACTTATAGCCTCAAAATACGGTGGCACGCTCTCTGGTGCCGTCAGCGGAATTGCCGTTTCATTTACGGGGCTTCTATTGGGAGAAAGTTCTGCTGTATCCTCCATTTACGCCTTTGCAGGACTAACTTCAGGTCTTTTTTCTACACTCGGCCGTTACGCTCAGATTGCGGCGGTAATTATTTCGGGTCTTTTATCCTTGTCGCTTGGCGGTCTTACAAATAATAGTGCTTTAATCCTTGCCGAAATGCTTATAGGCTGTGCCTTATTTTTACTGATACCTCGCTCTGCAGGAATAATACTCAGTAAACTTTTTTGCTCCTGTCCTAAGGTTTCTAATGCCGACAGCCTTAAAACTGCAATCAATTTAAAGCTAAAACTAGCCTGTGATGCACTGAGTGAGGTTTCAAACACTGTGGAACAGGTATCGAAGGAGCTTTCAAAAATAAACGCACCCGACTTTAGCAAGGTTATAACGCTTGTAGAACAGGACGCTTGCAACGGCTGTAAGCTAAGGCTTCACTGTTGGGAGACAAAGCGGGACCAAACCCTTGAAGCAATCCTTAAAATGACTCAGGCTATCCGCCTTGGCAATAGCGACCCTGAAAACTTTGCGAGTGAGGAATTTAAAGGCAGATGTGTCCGCAGAAACAGTGTGGCCTCGGCGGTAAAATCACGGTATTTAAGCTTTGCCTCAGCCGTTTCAGCGGAAAACAGGATCGAAGAGGTAAGAGGCGTTATATCCGACCAATTCAGCGGTATTTCCTATATGCTAAACTCTCTGTCTGAAGATATTTCAGGTGACGAGCGCTTTGACAACACCGCGGCGCTTAATGCCGCCTCAGCGCTTAGAAATCTCGGCATATTAACGCGTGAGTCCTCTGCCAGAATAGATAAGTTTGGAAGACTTACCCTTAATATGCAGATACAAAAAATGCCCGACGCGGTTATAAACCGTATGCAGATAATGAGGCTTTTATCCCTTAGCTGTGAACGGAATTTCGGTGCACCTGTAATAAGCAAGGTGGGTGACGATACCTTTTTGACGCTCACCGAACAACCTAATTTAAAAGCGGATATCGGGGTTTGCCAAATTTGTGCTACCAAAAACGCTATGTGCGGTGACGCATACAGTTATTTTCACGACGGCAAAGGACATATGATAGCTATTCTTAGTGACGGTATGGGTACAGGGGGCAGAGCAGCAGTAGACGGCGCTATGGCATCGGGTCTTATGTCCCAGCTTTTAAAGGCGGGTTTCGGTTTTGACTGTGCCCTTAAAATTTTAAATTCCTCTATGCTTTTTAAATCTACCGACGAGTCTTTAGCTACGCTTGACATAGTATCGGTGGACCTGTTCACAGGCGAAACGCTACTTTTAAAAGCAGGTGCGGCACCTACCGTTGTAAGACGCTCGGGTAAGGTGGGAAAAGCCGAGAGCAATTCGGTTCCCGTCGGTATTTTAAGAGACGTAAAATTCGATAGCGCAACGCTAAGACTTAAGGAAAATGATATAGTAGTACTCATGTCTGACGGTGTTTGTCAGGATAATACCGATTGGATAAAGGACGAGCTTGAAAAATTTGAAGACGGCTCAGCCGAGACACTCGCAGAGCTTTTAAGCGAGTGCGCCGAGCGGAGATACGGCACCGCCCGAAAGGACGATATAACGGTACTGACAATAATCTTAGAAAAATCCGTTCCCAAAATTTAAAATGTTATTGTATAAATTAACAAAATATGCTAAAATTAAATAAAAGTATTCTTGAAAGGAGAATGAAAATGGATAAATACGTATGTCCTTGCGGTTATGTTTACGACCCCGAAATCGGTGACGAAGAAAATGGTATAGCTCCAGGCACTGCTTGGGAAGATGTACCTGAAGATTGGGTTTGCCCTGTTTGCGGTCTTTCAAAGGACGCTTTTGAAAAAGAATAATTCATAAACAAATCACCCTTCGCATATTCTTTTATGCGGAGGGTTGTCTTTATGAAGGTTTTTTTAATTTTAATAATAGTTTTCTTATGCTTAATAGAACTTTTTATACTCTTTTTAGCCGCTAAAAGCGGAAGATTTTTTAAAGCACTTATTTTCAACGCACTATTAGGGCTTTTAACCCTTATAGCTATTAACCTTTTATCGCGTTTTACAGGCTTTTCGATAGCAGTAAACCTCTATACAGTGTTAGGCTCTGCTCTTTTTTCGGTCCCCGCGGTAATATTTTTCCTGATACTGCCCTTTATTTTTATTTAAAGAGCAAAATTTTTTCGATTATTCACATTTTTTCAAATATCGGTGTTGACAATTTATTTTGTTTGTGATAAAATAACCTAGTCACATACGGAGAGGTATCGAAGTGGTCATAACGAGGCGGTCTTGAAAACCGTTTGGGGGCAACTCCACAAGGGTTCGAATCCCTTCCTCTCCGCCATTTTTTTAATTTAATATTTTTAAATGAACGTGAGCATTTGGAGTAGTACTCAAGTGGTGACGGGCAAAGCCTGTGAGCGCGTCCTGTGGACGATACAGCGAACAGGGTTTGGCGCAGCGGTCGACGAAGGCGAGGGTGTGTACCGACACCCGAGAAAGCGTCGGGCACCGCAAGTGGGCACGCCGAGGAACCTTCAATTTACAACTAAATATTTAAAATGAACGTGAACATTTGGAGTAGTACTCAAGTGGTGACGAGGCGCCCCTGCTAAGGGCGTAGGTCGGGTAACCGGCGCGAGAGTTCAAATCTCTCCTACTCCGCCAAAAATAAGACAGTCTTCGGACTGTCTTATTTTTATCCAAGCCGAAGGCTTGGTATGTAATCCGCGATAGCGGAATGTAATCACGCTTTAGCGTGTATGTCATCACCGCAAGGTGTATTTCTTCGGCTTGATTACATACGCAACTTACATTGCGATTACATACAACACTTCGTGTTGATTACATTCACGGCTTCGCCACGATATTATAAATACTGTCTATTTACTCACCTGTTTTATAGCAGGTGAGTTTTTTATGTTGTGCTTTGATATAATTGATTTTATAATAAAAGTAAATAATTTCTGCAAGGACATCTGCAATATATGTATGCTAAAATGTAACCACAATCAAAAAGGAGATGACTTTATGGAAAACAAAAACTTAGTTAAAAAAGCTATCGGATTTATTCAAAAAAATCCAAAAGAAAATCTGTCACTTCATAGCATAGCAGAGAATGCAGGTTTTTCGCTCAACTATTTTGATACGATTTTCAAACAGCACACAGGATATAGTCCCGTGGAATATTCCCGCATCTACAAGCTGACAAGAAGTGCTTTGGAGTTACGCACAACAGACAAAACCGTGCTTGATATCGCTCTTGATTTCGGATACGCAAGTCCCGAAAGTTTTACACGGTCATTCAAAAATTTTTACAGCTTAACTCCCAGTGAATACCGTGAAAAATATTCGAATAAGCCTTTAACTTGGCACGACCTTTCAGGTAAAATTTCAATCAGCCATTTCAAACGAACCTTCCCCGAGTTAAAGGTATCTGACATTGATATTGCGCTTGATTTTTTCTTCACACACAATCCGCTAAAATACGCCGAGGATATAATAGGAGTAACGGTTGCAGAAACCGAAATTCTAACACTTGGAAACCCTGAAACACTCGAACATTTTATTTATGTTTCGGATTACAATTCGGCAGAAGTTTCTATAGCACTTGTTTGTGAAAACGAACAGGACGCTCTGCCTTATTTAGAGCTTTTGGCAAAACTCAAAAACCCTAGTTTTTCAATCCGCAAAGCAGTTGATGAAAACTGGGAAACCTTTAATTCTAAGGTAGCTCAGCTTGGTTTGACTTGCCGCCTTGCATATGATATGATTTACCCAAACGATACGATAAGCCTTCCCGAATACGACGGTTTATCTATCCGTCTGTTAACAGCTGAGGATATGCCTTTAATTAAGGTGTTCAGGCAAGACGGCGGTTGTGCCGACTGCCACATAAAAGCAATTCAAATTTGCTTTGACGGTACAGGTAACGAGGGTATGAAACCTCTAGGTGTTTTTGAAAACGGTAGGTTGATTTGCCTTGCTTTACCTGCACCCGACCAAGTACGCGAACTCAAAAAATATGATATCGGTGCAATATTTACAATAAGTTCTACCAAACAAAAAGAGGCTGTTGACCTTATATGGAAATATGCTATAGACCTTTGCTTAAAAGACAATGCAACCATAGGAAATGCCAATGCCGAACAAGACGATTCACCGCTAGGAGTAGCCATTTGTGA
>JAZLAD010000055.1:0-7357 GCA_045613005.1 Acutalibacteraceae bacterium
CGTTTGGTCATCGTTGCCCGAATAAATATCAAGGTCGTCACCGCAAAGATATTTTGTTGTGGCAACCGATGAAAGGTCGCCGTTCGCTTCCTTGGTAGCAACTATATTTTGGTGCTTAGATAATTCCTTATAGGTTTCAGGTTTAATCGCAACACCTGTGCGAGAGGGAACGTTATATAAAATTATAGGTTTGTTAACTCTATCAGCAATATAGTTATAATGCGCTACAAGACCTGTTTGTGAGGTTTTGTTGTAATAAGGGGTCACCATAAGAAAAGCGTCGGCGCCCACCGATTCTGCATCATTACAAAGTTCAACTGAATAGACGGTGTCGTTACTGCCTGTTCCGGCAATAACTGGAACTCGTTTGTTTGAGGCTTTAGCCGCTACTTCAATTACCTTTAGATGCTCATCGTATCTTAGAGTGGATTTTTCACCTGTTGTACCGCAGATAACAAGCGCATCAACGCCGCCTTCAATCTGCTCGTCTACAAGAGAAGCCAGACGCTCGAAATTAACCGAGCCATCGGCTTTCATCGGTGTTACAAGTGCAGTAGCAACGCCTGTGAAAATTCTTCTTTTCATAAAGAACTACCCCTTTGAATTAGATTATACATAATTGTATATGTATTTAAGGTTAGTCCATATAACCTTCTGCACAAAGAAGTTCAGCAAGAAGCACAGCACCGCCTGCGGCACCGCGAAGGGTGTTGTGTGAAAGACAAACAAACTTGTAGTCATACTGAGAATCTTCTCTTAGTCTGCCTACTGAAACTGCCATACCGCCTTCAAGGTCGCGGTTGAGCTTTGTTTGTGGCATATTGTCTTCTTCAAAGTAGTTAAGGAACTGCTTTGGTGCGTGGGGGAGAGAAAGCTCCTGAGGTCTGCCTGAGAAATTCTTCCAGCACTCGAGGATTTCTTCCTTAGTTGGCTTATTCTTAAATGTTACGAAAACAGCTGCCATATGTCCGTCGGAAACAGGAACTCTGAGGCACTGTGCTGTAAACTTAGGTGTAGTAGATGGAACGATCTTACCGTTCTCTAATTTACCCCAAATCTTAAGTGGCTCGGTTTCACTTTTTTCTTCTTCGCCGCCAATATATGGGATAACGTTATCTATCATTTCGGGCCATCTTTCAAAGGTTTTACCCGCACCCGAAATTGCCTGATAGGTGCAAACAAGACACTTTTCAACTCCAAATTTATCAAGAGGATAAAGTGCGGGAACGTAGCTCTGAAGTGAGCAGTTGGACTTAACGGCAATGAAACCTTTTTTGGTGCCAAGTCGCTCTCTTTGTGCCTTAATAACTTCGATATGGTCGTTATTAATCTCAGGAATAACCATAGGTACATCAGGAGTTTTACGGTTAGCACTATTATTAGAAACAACAGGGCATTCCTTTTTGGCGTAAGCTTCTTCTAAAGCTAAAATTTCGTCTTTTTTCATATCAACTGCGCAGAAAACAAAGTCAACCTGAGCGACTACCTCGTCCATATCGCCAAGAGCATCTAAAACCATCATGTTTTTAAGGTTTTCAGGCATTGGAGAGGTCATAGCCCAACGAGAACCTACAGCTTCCTCATAGGTTTTTCCGGCACTACGGCTACTTGCGGCTAAAGCAGTAACGTTAAACCATGGGTGGTCTGCAAGAAGTAGTGCAAAACGCTGGCCTACCATACCGGTTGCGCCGATAATACCTACATTATACTTTTTCATAATACGGGACATCCTTTCAGGAAAAGAAAATTTTTGTTGCTATATTCCTCACAATAATATATAATAATCTAATGTGTGGTAATAGCACATATTTTTACCTATATATCATATCATTATATCAATTGTTTGTCAATTTATTTTATAATATATTGAGGAAAGTTTACGGTGTTTAAATGAAAAAAAGCGATTTTTATTATTTTTTGCCCGAGTCATTAATAGCACAGACTCCTATTGAGCCACGTGATGCTTCACGACTTATGTATCTTAATAGAAATACAGGTGAAATAAATCATAAAAACTTTTATGATTTACTTGATTTCTTAAACCAAGGCGATTGTCTCCTTTTAAACGATACAAGGGTTTTACCTGCACGTCTTTTTGGTACTAGGGTTGATACAGGCGCTATTGTTGAATTTGTTCTTTTAAAGCAGAGAGATTTGCTTACATGGGAAGTGCTTGCGGGTCCCGGTAAAAAGGCTAAAGAAGGATATGAATTTACCTTTTCAAATAAGCTTTCCGCTAAGGTGCAAGAGGTTTTGCCTGACGGTAACAGAATTATAAAATTTACCTGTGACGGTGAATTTTTCTCTGTTCTTGATCAAGTAGGACAAATGCCTTTACCACCTTACATAAAGGAAAAACTGAATGACCGTGAACGCTATCAAACCGTTTATTCCAAGGAATTAGGCTCTGCGGCTGCACCTACAGCAGGTCTTCATTTTACAAAAGAAATGTTAGAAAAATTAAAGGGAAAAGGCGTTAAAATCGCCTACGTTACGTTACACGTGGGTCTTGGCACCTTCAGACCTGTAAAAGAGGAAGATATTTTAAATCATAAAATGCACACCGAGCATTACAGCGTTTCAAAGGAAACTGCCGAAGTGATAAATGAAACTAAAAAAAGCGGTGGCAGGGTAATTTGTGTTGGAACTACAAGCTGTCGCACTGTTGAGAGTGTTGCTACAAAGCACGGCGCAATAATTGAGTGTTCGGGCGATACAGATATATTCATATATCCGGGTTACCAATTCAAGTGTATGGACGGACTAATCACAAACTTCCATCTTCCCGAAAGCACGCTTATAATGCTTGTCTCTGCTTTTGCAGGCTATGACAGTACGATGAACGCTTATAAAACTGCAGTCGATGAAAAGTACCGTTTTTTCAGTTTCGGCGACGCAATGCTAATTTTGTAATTATTGGTGTTATATGTACAAATATATACTTTTTGATCTTGATGGAACGCTTACCGACCCTTCGGTTGGCATTACAAATTCAATAATGTATGCCCAGGAAAAAATGGGATTAGAGGTCTGGGCAAGGGAAAGACTGTATATTTTTATAGGTCCGCCCTTAAAAGAGGCTTTTATGGAACATTTTGGCCTTTCTGAACAGGACGCTACAAAAACTCTTGAATACTATCGCGAATATTTTTCTACTAAGGGCTTGTACGAAAACCAAATTTGTGACGGTATCAAAGAACTTTTAGAAGATTTAAAAAACACAGGTAAAATATTAGCTTTAGCTACCTCGAAACCGCAACAATTTGCAGAAAAGATACTTGAATATTTCGATATATCTAAGTATTTTGACGTGATTGTTGGCGCTACAATGGACGGAAAACTTGGTAATAAGAGTGATGTTATAGCTGTAACGCTACAAAAAATCGGTGCAAACAATTTAAATAAGGTTGTAATGGTTGGAGATAGATGTTACGATATTAATGGTGCAAAACAAAACGGTATTGATTCTATCGGGGTGCTTTTTGTTAATAACGACCCTACTGAATTATCAGAATCTAACGCTACTTATATTGCTAACACACCCAAAGAACTACTTGAAATTATTAACAACAATTAGGTGAGAAGATGTATAAATTATTAAAACAAGAGGGAGAGGCTCGCAGAGGTGAGTTTATCACCAATAGAGGCACGGTGCAAACACCCGCTTTTATGAACGTTGCAACCGCAGGTGCTATAAAAGGTGCGGTATCGGCTGAGGATTTAAAGGAAATCGGCTGTCAGGTTATGCTTTCAAATACATATCATCTGCACGTGCGCCCAGGAGACAAGATAATAAGAGATTGTGGCGGTCTTCATAAATTTTCTACTTGGGAAGGTCCTATTCTTACCGATAGCGGCGGATTTCAGGTTTTCTCCCTTGCCCAGCTTCGACGCATCGAAGAAGAGGGAGTTACCTTTGCTTCGCACGTAGATGGCAGGAGAATTTTTATGGGTCCTGAGGAAAGTATGCAAATTCAGTCAAATCTAGGCTCTACTATTGCTATGGCGTTTGACGAATGTGTTGAAAACCCTGCAGAATATGCCTATTCTAAGGCTTCGTGTGAGCGAACAACCCGTTGGCTCAAGCGTTGTAAGGACGAGATGGCAAGGCTTAATTCTTTAGAGACTACAATAAATCCTGAGCAAATGCTTTTTGGTATAAATCAAGGCTGTACGTATAAGGATTTAAGAATTGAGCATATGAAACAGATAGCTGATTTGAATCTTGACGGATATGCTATAGGCGGTCTGGCTGTAGGTGAACCAAACGAGGTTATGTATGATATAATTGAAACGGTTACGCCGCATATGCCAAAGGACAAGATTAGATATTTAATGGGTGTTGGCACTCCTGTTGATATTTTAAATGCAGTTGAGCGCGGTGTTGACCTTTTTGACTGCGTGATGCCAAGCCGTAATGCTCGTCACGGACACCTGTTCACATCAAAGGGTATTATAAACATCAATAACAAAAAGTATGAAAACGATATGACACCTATTGATGAAAATTGTGGCTGTCCTGTTTGTAGGCGTTACAGCAAGGCTTATATAAGACATTTGCTAAAGAGTACCGAGATGTTGTCCCAACGCCTTACAGTGCTTCATAACTTGTGGTTTTACAATCATCTTATGGAAGAAATCAGACAAGCACTTGACGAGGGCAGATTTGCTGAGTATAAGGCAGAAAAAGAAAAGATACTTGGTCAGAGAATATAAGTGCCAATCTAATATTTTACTTGCTTTTTCAGGCAGTATGTGTATAATAGTTAGGTAGTAACAAATTTTGGAGGTTTAAAATTATGAGTTCTATTTCCCCAATTTTATTGGATCAGGCTGCTAATAATCAAGCTAAAAGCTCACCGATATTTCTTATCGTGTATTTTGTAGTTATTGCAGCAGCATTTTATTTTCTTCTTATTCGTCCACAGCGCAAGAAGGCTAAGGATGAAAAGAAATTGCGCGATAGTCTACAGGTTGGCGATGAAATCGTAACAATCGGCGGTATTTACGGCAGAATAATCTCTTTAAAAGAGGACACTATCGTTATCGAGTCTAAGAGTGACCACAGCAAAATTACTATTGCTCGTTGGGCGCTTCAGTCTAATCTTACCGTACACGACGATGCACCGTCAAAGTAAACAGGTTATAAAAACAATCCCTTTGCAATATAATTATTGCGGAGGGATTTTTTATGTATGAGGAAAAGATTAAAAAAGAAAATACACTATTAAAAAATATATCAATAGCATCGCTTATAGGTATCGTTAGTACCGTTTTACTGATGCTCTTTTTTGCGGCAATTATAGTCGCCTTTCAGCTTGACAGAGCTTTCGCTGCGCCGCTAGCTACTGTTAGCGTTGCATTAGGCAGCTTAGTATCATCGTATTATTGCGGCAGAAAGATAGGTAAAAACGGATATCTAATCGGTCTTTTAAACGGAGTTGTAGTTTTTATGCTTGTGCTCCTCATTTCACTGATTGCAAGTAATTGGAAAATTTCAAGCAACACGCTTTTCCATTTTATTATTATATTAACTGCTTCTGTTGCCGGTGGAATTTTCGGAGTAAATAAAAAAAGCAGCAAAAAATATATTTAAGCTGCTTTCATGTGTTTATTTTTCTTCTTTTTTGGTAATAAAATCAATAATCGCGTGGTAAAGACCTGCAGGGTCATCGATGAATTTTTCTCTCACCAGTGATGCCTGAGTATCGTCAGCTACCAACAGTTTTACCGACATAAAAGGAATTCTACCGTCGGTTGCAGTACAAGTAATATAGGTAGCACCGTTTTCCTTTGAAACGGTAAATTCACTATCCCTTGTGTTTTTAAAGCGCGACAGCATTTTTATAGCCGCTGAATATGCGCGGTTCTTAACCGTAAAAGATAGTGAGGTATTCAGCTCGTTTGATATCGTAATACCTCTTTCGGTTATCTTATACATTTCTTCTTTTTCATCGCAAGGTGCAATGTGACCGCTTTTTTGAAGCGAAACGATTGCATCACTTACTTCAAACACGTTCGCAATACCCTCACAATGTAGGGTGTTTGCAAGCATGGCAGCCGGGACAGGTTCTTTTATAGTTGTTAATATGTAGCAAACAAGTATTTTTATTTCTGCTGTACTGAAGAGACCACCGAGTCTTACTCCTGCAGACGAAGCATCATTTTCCAAAGCATTGGCTCCTTTTTTATTTAATATACTTATTATATAGTTGTTTTTCTGTTTTTTCAAGTATTTTTATCCGTCAAAATCCTCTAAAATTCTTAATAATTCGTCATTGCTGTTAATTATTATACCAACGTTTAACTCCTTGATATCTTTTTCGGGCAGTGTATTTAATACTATTTCTTCATAAACTTCTTTCTTAACGCCGTTCTCATAAAGGGCGACTGTATTTTTGTAAGATTTTAAGATAATTTCGGTATTTTCCTGTTTTTTATCACTAAATAGCAACAAAATAGTCGAAATTAACAAAAGTAATGCGATTATAAACTTAATTTTCATACATTTTCCCTATCCAAAGGTAACAATACTGTAACTTTATTTTTTGTAAAATTTGGTGTATAATAAGTATGCGAGTTAAAAGAAGTATTAACAAATGTTCAGCTTTTATACTAAGCGGAGGTGTTAATTTTGCAAGATAATGATATTTTCAGCAGTACCGACAGATACTCTGATGACGGAAAAGACGGTTCCTTTGACCTAAATGCTTTTTCTTCTGCAAACAACTTAGACCAGATAGGTTTAAATGGTAAAAAGCGCCGAAAAAAGAGAAATCCGAAAAGAGAAGCAATCCTTAGAGTTTGCATTTCAGTTTTTCTTTTAGGTGTTATTACAGTTAGTATTGTAATGGGTTCGTTTATAGTATATGCCTTTACTGCTGTTGATGGCACAATGAATGAAAATCTGAACGATTTAAAGCTTAACTTCACTACAACCGTTTACACACAAACTGGCGAAAATGGTGAGTGGGAGGAATATCAGCGTCTTCACGGTGAATTTAACAGAATTTGGGTCTCTTACGATCCTGCTGATGCTAAAGCTAACACAGAGGGCTATACAGGAATTCCTCAAAATCTGGTTGATGCTTTTGTTGCGGTTGAGGACAAGCGATTTTATAAGCATCAAGGCGTTGACTGGAAGCGTACTGTTTCTGCCTTTGCAAACCTGTTTTTGCATTTCTATTCATCAAATCAAGGCGGTTCATCAATTACCCAACAGCTCGTTAAAAATCTAACCGATGATAGAGATACTAAGGCTACCCGTAAGGTTAGAGAAATAATGCGTGCAACATATCTTGAAAGTCATTATTCAAAGGATACCATTATAGAATGTTATCTTAACACAATACCTATG
>JAZLAD010000056.1:0-9505 GCA_045613005.1 Acutalibacteraceae bacterium
TCTCCTTATAACCTGACTAAAATATCGTTTCCACAAAGTTTTTCTTTGAGTGTTTTAATTTCTACCTCGCCAAAATGGAAAATTGAAGCCGCGAGACCTGCATCAATTTCGGGAATTTCTTTAAACAGAGTTATAAAATCATCAATTGAACCTGCGCCACCCGAAGCTATAATCGGAACGTCAACGGTATCCTCAACGATTTTTAAAAGTTCTATGTCAAAGCCTTTTTTAACGCCGTCGGTATCAATAGAGTTTACAACCACCTCACCGGCGCCACGCTTCACGCCGTCTCTAATCCAAGAGATGGCCTCAATACCTGTATCCTCTCTGCCGCCCTTTGCAAATACTCTGAACTCGCCGTTTACCCTCTTTACGTCAACCGACAAAACAACACACTGACTGCCGTATTTAAGCGCCGCCTCTCGTATCAATTCAGGGTTTTTAATAGCACCCGAATTTACGCTCACCTTGTCAGCACCACATTTCAGTACCCTATCAAAATCATCAATTGTGTTAATTCCGCCGCCAACGGTTAGAGGTATGAATATATTTTCTGCAACCTGCTTTAAAATATCGGTAAAGAGCTTTCTGCCGTCGCTCGATGCGGTTATATCATAAAACACAAGCTCATCTGCACCGCAGTCACTATAATATTTACCAAGCTCCACAGGAGATGAAACGTCGTTTAAATTTTCGAAATTTACACCCTTTACTACCCTACCGTTTCTAACGTCAAGACAAGGGATTATTCTTTTAGTTATCATCTGCTGCCTCCAAAGCCTCTTTTAAATCTATAGCGCCGATATAATATGCCTTGCCTATTATTGCGGCGTATAAATTCATTTCCTTTAAGGCTTTAATATCATCGAGTGTTGACACACCGCCCGAAGCGGTAATATCAATATTAAATTTTTGTGACAATTCTTTATATAGTTCACGGTTTGTGCCCTGCATAGCACCGTCCTTTGAAATATCGGTGCAGATAATAGTTTTAACACCTATTTTCTGCATCATTTCACAAAACTCAAAACAGGTGTACTGAGATTTTTCAGTCCAACCCTTAATGGCTACAAAACCGTCCTTTATATCAACACCAACAGCTATTTTTTCCTTGTAAAGCTCTACAGCTTTCTCTAAAAATTCAGGGTCTTGCACTGCGGCGGTGCCTAAAATGACACGGTCGACACCCGCATTAATATACTTTTCAACCGTTTCTATGTTGCGAATTCCGCCGCCGATTTCGGTGAAAAGACAGGTTTCGTTTGCTATTTGCTTTACTATATTTATGTTGGGGGTTGTACCGTCCTTAGCGCCCTCTAAATCAACGATATGTATATTTTTAGCGCCGCAGTTTTCAAAATCACGGGCTATTTCAATCGGGTTTTCGCTATAAACCGTCATTTTTTCATAGTCGCCCTTATAAAGTCTTACTGCCTTGCCGTCATACAAATCTATTGCAGGGAATAATTTCATAAGTTATATCCTTTCACAAAATCCTTTTAAAATGTTAAGTCCTACACTTCCACTTTTTTCAGGATGAAACTGACATCCGTAAACGTTATCCTTTGCCACAGCAGCGGTAATTTCCTTGCCGTATTCCGTGGTGGCAAGCAGACTGTCATCACAGCCTACAGCATAAAACGAGTGTACAAAATACACACAGTCGCCATCGTTTATGAGAGAAAAAAGTTTGTTTGCCGCTTTAAATTTAAGGGCGTTCCAGCCAATATGCGGGATTTTTAAATTTTCGGGCAAGGTGCCGTTCATAGCGATAACCTCGCCCTTTAAAAGACCGAGACCTTCATATTCGCCAAACTCATAACTTTTTTCAAAAAGCATCTGCATACCAAGGCAAATGCCAAGTATTGCTTTACCGTTTTTAACCTCTTGTAAAACTGTGTCTTTAAGACCTGATGCTTCAAACTTTTTTATTGCATCACCAAAGGCACCAACACCCGGAAGAATCAGCTTGTCAGCCTTTTTTATATCCTCACTGTTACTTGTAATTATAGCCTCCTCGCCGATAGCTTTAAGCGAAGAAACTAATGAAAAAAGGTTGCCAACGCCATAATCTATAATAGCAATCATTAAAGTACACCCTTTGTTGAAGGAATTTCATCCTTATACTCTTGTTCTATTGTAACAGCTTGTTTTAGCGCACGGGCTACAGCTTTGTATGCCGCCTCAATAATGTGGTGTGCGTTCTTGCCGTTTAATTTTGTTATGTGCAGAGTAATTTTAGCATTTCTTGCGAAGGCTTCGAAAAACTCTTCAACCAGTTCTGTATCAAAATTGCCTACCTTTTTAGCACGCATATCGAGTGAATATTCAAGGTGGCTTCTGCCCGAAATATCAACAGCGCAAAGCACTAAACTTTCGTCCATAGGAAGAAGGAAATTGCCGTAGCGCACAATACCCTTTTTGTCACCCAAAGCAGTGTTAAAAGCGTCACCCAAGGCAATACCTATATCCTCGGCTGTGTGGTGATAATCAACCTCAATATCACCCTTGCAACTAAGCTCTAAATCAAATCTTGCGTGACGGGAAAAGAGTGTCAGCATATGATCGAGAAAACCTGCTCCCGTATCTATTTTGCTTTCGCCCTTACCGTCAATATTAAGCTTTAATTTAATATCGGTTTCATTGGTTTTGCGCTCTATTTGTGCTGTTCTCATAAACTTTCTCCTTAGCTCAAAATTTCTTTAACTGCCGAAATAAAAGCCTTCATTTCCTTGTCACTGCCTATGGTTATACGGTTGTAATCCTTAATCCTCGGCTTTTCAAAGTGACGTATTAAAACTCCCTTTTCTTTAAGCTTTTCATAAAGCTCTAATCCGCTTATTTTATCACTCTTTGCAAAGATGAAGTTAGCCTTAGAGGGTAGCACTGAAAAGCCTAATTTCTTCAGTTCTGAAACGGTGTAATCTCTGGTAGCTATTATTCTTTTGCAATTTTCCATATAATAATTGTTTTCTTCTATAGCCTTTGTACCCGCAATTTGAGTCAGGCGGTTTATATTATATGGATTTGTTGAATACTTTATCTTTTCAAGGTCAGATATCAGCTCAGCATTACCTATTGCAAAGCCAAGTCTGGCTCCCGCCATACTGCGAGATTTTGAAAAGGTGCAAACGCAAAGAAGATTATTGTATTTCTTAGTTAGCTCCACACAGGAAGTACCGCCAAAATCAACGTAAGCCTCGTCTATTAAGACTACGCTACGAGGATTTGAAATAACTAACCTTTCAATCTCCTCAAGCGATAATTCGATTCCTGTAGGCGCATTAGGATTTGCTATTACAACTAGACAGTTTAATCCACAAAAGCGCTCTGTGTCAATAGTAAAATCTTCTTTTAGCGGTATAACGGTTGTATCAAGGCCGTAAAGCTCTGCAAAAACGCTGTAAAAACCGTATGTAATATCTGCAAAGGCAACGCCCTTTTGACCGTAGGCTAAGAAGCTGAAATTGAGTATATCATCAGAGCCGTTAGACAAAAAAACGTTTTGAGGTTCTACGCTATAGCAATCGGCTACTGCCTTACGAAGCTTTTTGCACTCAGGGTCACAGTAAAGGCGCAAATCTTCAATTTCTTTGTCATTTATAGCCTTTATAACACCGCTTGACGGCGGATAGGGTGACTCATTTGTATTTAATTTTACGTAGCTTTTATCCTGTGGCTGTTCGCCCGGAGTATAGCTTTCTATCTTTTGTAAATTTTCATTTAAAAATATACTCATTATTTTTGCTCATCCTCAAATCTCACAGTAGCACTTCTAGCATGTGCAGAAAGTCCTTCCTTTTCGGCAAAAAACGCAATATCGTCTGCAACGCACTTTAAGGCTGCTTCGGTGTAATAGGTATACTGTGTTTTCTTAACAAAATCGTCCACCGATAAGGGTGAAGAAAATCTTGCGGTACCGGACGTTGGAAGCGTGTGGTTAGCACCGCTGTAATAATCCCCCAGTGCTTCAGGACAGTATCTGCCTAAAAAGATGCTACCCGCATTTTTGATTTTATCGAGATAATCAAAAGGATTATCAACACAAATTTCAAGATGCTCGGGCGCTATTTGATTTGATACCTCAATAACCTCTAAAAGATTATCAGCAACTATTATTTTGCCATTATTATCTATAGATACCCTTGCTATTTCTTCGCGCGGTAATACGCTTAGTTGAGCTTCAATTTCATCTCTTACAGCATAGGCTAAATCCATACTGTCGGTAACCAAAACGGCACTTGCGTTTTTATCGTGCTCTGCCTGAGACAATAGGTCTGCCGCTACAAACTTCGGATTACTCTTAGCATCGGCTATTACTAATATTTCGCTAGGTCCTGCTATCATATCAATAGAAACCTTACCGAAAACCTGACGTTTTGCTTCGGCAACAAAAGCGTTACCCGGGCCTACTATTTTATCAACCTTAGGTATTGTTTCGGTGCCGTATGCAAGTGCTGCAATAGCCTGTGCGCCGCCTGTTTTGAAAATTCTGTCAACCCCTGCTATTTTTGCGGCGGCTAGAATTACAGGATTTATTCTACCGTTTGAAAGCGGCGGAGTTGTGATACATATTTCCTTGCAACCCGCAATTTTCGCAGGAATACTATCCATCAAAACTGTAGAGGGATATGCGGCTGTGCCGCCCGGAACGTAAAGTCCCACCTTTTCGATAGGTGTTACCTTTTGACCTGTAACAATACCGTCGTTATCGTTTATGATAAAACTGTTTTTTAGTTGTCTTTTATGGAAGTTACGGATGTTTTCTGCCGCAGCTTTAAGTATTTCTATAAATCTAGACTCTACTTGGTTGTAGGCTTCTTCAATTTCTTCCTTTGTAACCTCTAGAGAAGAAAGCTTTGCCTTGTCAAATTTTTCGCAGTATTCGAAAAGCGCTTTATCGCCCTTTTCTTTAACGTTTTTAATTATTTCGGTTACAATATCGGATACGTTGAACTTATCTTCTTGGCGGGAAAAAATCTCGCTTGACGATAACTCGTTATATTTTAAAATTTTAATCATTTTGTCTTACCTCTTTTAAAAGACCTTTTCTTATACTCTCGATTTTTTCGGTCTTAAAGTTGTAGCTTGATTTGTTAGAAATAAGTCTTGCACTGATTGGGACTATGGTCTCAAAAGCGGTTAAATTGTTTTCAACCAAGGTTTTGCCCGTTTCGACTATGTCAACAATTACGTCCGACAGTCCTAAAATTGGTGCTATTTCAATAGAACCGTTAAGGTTTATAATATCGATATCACGGGATTTGGAAGCATAGTATTTTCTTGCAATATTTGAAAATTTGGTTGCGACTCTGAGCGTTGAGGATAGGTCGTCGCAGAAATCGCTCTTTGCCGCTACTGCCATTCTGCACTTGCCGATATTAAGATCTAAAAGCTCGAAAACGTCAGGCTCATATTCGAGCAGAATATCCTTACCCGCAACACCGATATCTGCGGCGCCGCGCTCAACGTAGATTGCAACGTCTGAAGGCTTAACCCAGAAAAATCTAAGACCTAATTCTTCGTTTTCGAAAATGAGTTTTCTATTTGGTTCCTTTATTGCTTCACAAGGGAAACCTGCGTTTTCAAACATACTATATACCTTTTCGCCAAGTCTACCCTTCGGAAGTGCAATATTTATATACTGCTTTTCATCTGAAAAGTTTGTTTTGCAAAGTGGCTCTTCTATTGCGTCAAGATATACCGCAAATCCGATAGCTCCTGATTTCTTGCCCATTTTTTGCATCAGCTTATCATATCTGCCACCCGATAAAACTCTTGAAGTAATACCGCTTACAAAGCCTTTAAAGATAATAGAACTGTAATAACCGGTTGAATTAACAAGTGAGAAATCAAGCTTTAAATTATCGCCGTAGCCTATGCTTGCGACGTAATCGCAAATTGCCTCAAGCTCTGCTAAAGCCTTAGATGAAGCCTCTCTCCACGCAAACCTTTTAACAGCTGATAGCGACTCGTTATAATCCTTATAATTCTTAACAAGACAACTAAGCACCTCAAACTGTGCAGAATTGCAATACTGCTCCAGCTTGTCCTCGTTTTTCTCGTTAAGTGCCTCTATTATGTTTGCTTTTAAAAGACTGTCTACCTCGTACTCCGAAATAAGTGCTTCTATAAGACCCATATGGGAAATATTAAGCACAAACTCACGGCCTACAGTTTCAAGACTTTTGAGTGCTAACTCAACAACCGTAAATATATCGTTATCAGTTAAATTTCCTATACATTCAAGACCTGTTTGCATAATCTCTTTATAAGAATGTGAGTTTTCAGAAACCCTGTAAACGTTCTCGTTATAATAGTATTTTTCTACCGCATCATTATTCTGAGCGGTATTATTTATAATTGATAACGTAACGTCAGGCTTTAGAGCCATAAGCTTACCGTTGGTATCATTAAAAGTGATAACCGAATCGGAAACCAAAAAATCCTTGTTTTTAGAATACAAATCGTATTCTTCAAACTTGTTCATTTTAAAAAGCTTGTAGCCAAAGCTGTTATATAAACTTCTGAGAGTGAAGACTACCTTTTCTTCACTTTTTAATATACTTTCATCAAACATATTATTCCTCCGCTATTCTCTTAAGCACTATGTTGTATCCGCCATCACCATAATTAAGGCTTTTGCTAACCCTGCAAATTGTGGCGGTACTGGCACCCGTCATTTTATTAACCTCGGTATAGCTTTTGCCGAGGGATAACTGCTTTGCCACCTGAAGTCTCTGGGATATCGCCTCTATCTCCTGAATGGTGCAGATATCGTCAAAAAAGTTCTTGCACTCCTCTATTGTACTGAGACTAAGAATAGCTTTATAGAAATCCTTTTCGTCTTTGATTTCGTATTTAGACATAATTTTAGTCCTCCTTTTCGAATCACTTTAGCATTTTATCACATTAGCACACTAAAGTCAATAGGAAATTTAGCAAAATTTATCGCATATAAAAAACAAAATCACAGCAGGCTGACGCCTGCTGCTTTAAAAGGTTTTATTTTGTTTTTTTGCGTTTTACAGACAAACGTTTTTTAAGCGCAGAAAAAATATCGTTTTTTGGTTTTTCCTCTTCCTTCTCAGGTGTTTTCCAAATATTTATTACACCTGTTTTTTGAAGTTGAATAAGAACCACGATAGCAAGAGGTAACAAAAGCATACCGTATATTCCGAAGAGTTTTAAGCCAACGTACATAGATATTAGTGTTACAAGTGGGAAAAGACCTATTCTCTCACCTATTATCTTTGGCTCAAGTATATTTCTGACTATAATTATAACAAGGAATAGAATGAGTATTCCTATTGCCTGACCTGTTTTATCGAGTGCCAAATCGATAAAGAACCAAGGTATTAAGATAGTTCCTGTTCCCACAACAGGTAAAATATCAAAAACTGCGATTATCAGCGCTATTATACCTGCATACGGAACGTTTAAGATCAGAAGACCGAAGAAAAGCTCTAAGAAGGTTATGAAAAGTATTAAAATATATCCACCGAGCATTTTAAGGACGTTTTCAACAAGTATATTTTTAACCCTCACCGTAAGCTCTTGTTTTTTCACGTCAAACTGACAGAGAATGAATTTTTTTATCTTATCGTAATAAACAGTTGTAAAGCAGGATGCCACTAATGTTATAACACTTGTAAGCAAGACGTTTGGGAAATAGGTTATTATTCCCTTAGCAAGACCTGATGCAAATTTTGTTATGATACTTGTTGCACCTTCGATTAGCTTGTTAGGATAATCCATTAAAGGCTCTTCCATAGCCTCGGGAAGTTTTGCAATTAAATTATCAAGTCCGTCGCCTAAAGAGGCTATCTCCTCCTTTATGGCAGGCATTTGTTTCACTATCCAGTTTGCAAAACTGCCAAAACCATTGTAAATACTAACGCAAAGTAAAACTATAACTCCCAGTGTGACAGCGAAGAAGAGCACAACAGCAGTTATCGCCCAAAAGCTTCTTGGCAAACGCGTCTTGACTGTTAGAAAATCTACAGGCTTTTGAACTATCAACGCTACGATAAAGCCTATTATAAACGGAAAAAACCATCCTATTGCATATTTCATCACAAAATAAGCAAGTACTGCTGCAATAGTAAAAAAGGCAAAGTTAATTATGAATTTTTTCTTAGCTTCAATATTCATAATGGACCTCCTTTAGAGCAATCTAGAATACATAAACAATTATATTATTACACAATAAATTTATTACTATAACAAATATACCACAAACTCGGCCAAAAAACAATAGAAAAGTAATTTTTTATGCTATAAAAACGCCAATTTCTTAACAACATCTTAACAGTTTGCTGTGATATAATGTAGTATGCTATTTCACTAAAGTGTCGCTAGACAATAAGTGGCTGTTTTTGAAAAAAATTTGCATTTTCAAAATCGCATTATAAATCTTAAGGAGAGAAAAAAATGACAGGTTCACAAATTCAAATGCTAATCACAATAGTTGCCTATCTTGCAATTATTGTCGGCGTTGGCTTTGCTTACACAAAAAAGTCAAACGCCAGTTCTGAAAGCTACTTTTTAGGCGGAAGAAGCTTAGGTCCGTTAGTTACAGCTATGAGTGCTGAAGCTTCGGATATGAGCGGTTGGCTTTTAATGGGTCTTCCAGGTGTAGCACTTATGACAGGTCTTCCCGAGGCTGTATGGACAGCTATAGGTCTTGCTGTCGGCACCTACATAAACTGGCTCATCGTTGCTAAGAGACTAAGAGTTTACACACACCACATAGGTTCTTTCACACTTCCTGATTTCTTCGGTAAACGTTTCGGTGATAAGAAGCACTTAATATCTACCGTTGCGGCTATAATAATTATCATATTCTTTATTCCTTACACTGCATCAGGCTTTGCAGCTTGCGGTAAGCTATTTGCTTCTATTTTCGGTATGCAGTATACTACCGCTATGATACTAAGTGCCATAGTTATTATAGTTTACTGTACTTTGGGTGGATTCTTAGCCGCTTCCCTTACCGACTTTATTCAGAGCATTATAATGACTATCGCTCTATTTATAGTTGTAGGTTTAGGTGAAGGTGTATTACACGGCTTTGGCAACGTATTTAACAACGTTGCTTCACTTGACGGTTATCTCGACGTATTCAAGGGTTTTGACGTAGCAAGTGGCACAACATCAAGCTATGGTGCTATTCCTGTTGTTTCAACACTTGCTTGGGGTCTTGGTTACTTCGGTATGCCACACATTCTTTTAAGATTTATGGCTATTGACGATAAGAATAAATTAAAGTTATCCCGTAGAGTAGCATCTGTTTGGGTTGTAATATCTATGGGTGTTGCAGTGCTCATAGGCGTTGTAGGCTACGGTCTTATGCAGAAAGGCATCGTTCCTACATATGAAAGCGTTTCAGCTGCTGAAACCATAATAGTTGACATTTCAAAATACTTAAGCGGATTCGGTGTAATACCCGCCGTTGTTGCAGGTATAATCCTTGCAGGTATATTGGCTTCTACTATGTCAACAG
>JAZLAD010000057.1:0-2139 GCA_045613005.1 Acutalibacteraceae bacterium
GAGGTAAAATCCGAAAACCCATTTTCTGAGGCATACGACCTAGTACTTTCAGAAAGAGGTAAGGCTTTTTCACCCGAGCTTTGCGATATTTTCAAGTCGGCTCGTGCTAATATTCAGAGTATATATAATAAATTTATACACTATACGATGAAGATTCCGCGCACCATACCTCTTATAAAAAAGACAGCGGGACGTCCTATGGGACTTTCTTATAGAGCGATGACCTTCGGAACAGATTTGGATATAAAAGCTTACGAAGCTATACCTTGGTTTAAGGTAGATAGTGAAGAAAAACAGGGAATAGAGCAAATAGCTGCCTGTCTTAAGAGAACTAATTTAACAGTAGATATGTCCTTTTATCTTTTGTATGAAGCAGCAGACACACTCTTGCGAATACAAAACTGTGATTTAGGTCTTAAATATCTATTGTTACATATGCTTCCTGAGTTTTATACCCGAGAAAGCCATTTAAAGCGCTTTGAAGAGCTTTTCGCTAATCAGCCGATAGACCGAGCACGTCTTTTGCTTACAATTCCCGAAGAGGTTGTATTAAATGCAAACAAGGGTGAGCTTGAGGTGATTTCCCGTTACCTTAAAAACGGAATAGAGCTTTTACTTGATTCCTATCACCCCGAAGCAATTTCTCCGGCAAGACTAAAGGAATTGGGCTTTTCTTACGTAAGACTTTCGCCCGAAACAAGCGCTCAGCCTATCTATGCTTCGGATATCCGCGCTTTGCAAGACCGTAACATAACTGTTTTTGCTTCCTGTGCCGAGCATCAGCACCTGAAATGGCTTTCGGACTGTGGAGTATATGCTATAAGCAGTCATTTTGGCGGTGAAGTTGTTGATGAAGATACCCTTATCCGTGACACCCTGCTCAGAGAGCGAGTGATTAAGGTATGAGTAACGCAGTTAACAATTCAGATACACAAAAAAGAATTTTCAAGAAAAAGCGCGCAGGCCAAGTGCTTACCGAATCAGAGGTAAAAGAAATTATCGAGGGTCGTAAGAAATTACGACGCGAGATGAAGGAAAGCGGAATATACACCAAAAGAGAGTTTGAGCTTACGGCTTCAAGTCTTGGTCTGTATTTCGATAAAAAAGGATTTCTTGCCCTTTGGTTGTGGCTATGGCACCACGGCGCCCTTTGGGCACTGCTTGCCGCAATGCTTTTAACCTTTTTGGCTTTTTACGGCTTTTCACTTGCTACCGAAATGCGAGGTCACTTTACAATTAACCTTGCAGGTGGCTTGGTGGACGAAGGCTTTGAGCTGTGCGATACAGCCGATTTTGCTAACCCAACCGCCAGAATATACGGCACACCGGTTGAGGATGCTCCCTGCATCTCAATCACCGATATAGCTTTGGACGTTGACAAAATCGATGGCTCGCATAACGGAAGAAACTATTTTGCCCACACCTTTTATATTGCCAAAAGGGGAGAAGGAACAGCCGATTACAGATTTTTATTAGAGATAAATTCTGAAAGCAAGAGTGTTTCACAGGCTATCTGGGTTATGCTTTTTGAGGACGGCGTTCCTAAAATATACGCAAAAGCAAATACATTATCGGGTGAGACAGAATGTCTGCCGTCAAAGGATAATGACCGTATCGGTTATACTAACATTCCTTTTATGGATGACGGCCTACCCACAGAACACTACGAAATAATAAAAGAAACGTCAACAAGACAGTATTTCAGGCTCATCCCACAAACCTTTGCACACGATGACGTAGTTATTGAAAAAATCGTCAAGGGTGTAAAGCAGGATGAAGTACATAAATACACAGTTGTTATCTGGCTCGAGGGTGACGACCCCGACTGCACCGACGACCTTATAGGAGGTCACGTTGGTATGCATATGGATTTTGAATTGCTGGATGACAAAAAATAACTGGATTTAACCGATATTTCGGCTCTAACTCGAAGGTATCGGCTAAACATAAAACTTTTAAAATAAAAGTGAGGTAAAAAGTGATGAACAAACAACACTCAAACGAGATGGGTTCCATCCGTAAGAAACTGTTGGCTGCAGTTGCTATGCTTTTGGTAGCTTGCGTTATGACAGTATCATCTACATACGCATGGTTTACCTTGTCAACAGCTCCTGAGGTAAAAGGAATCACAACAACCGT
>JAZLAD010000058.1:0-2506 GCA_045613005.1 Acutalibacteraceae bacterium
ATCTGCTAAAATTTCAGCCGAACAGGCAAGAAAACACGCCTTAGACCACGCAAAAGTAAGCGAAAAAGACGCAAGAGATTTCGATATCGACAAGAAAAGTTACAACGGAAAGCTTTGCTTTGAGGTCGATTTTGAAACCGACACGCACGAGTACGAGTATTTAATCGATGCCAATACAGGCGAGGTTGTAAATTCGAAAAAGGAAGAAAACCATTAAAGAAATGCTTGTCAACTAAAGTTTGAATTTAGTTGACAAGCATTTTTTAAATAACAAATAATAAATAATAAATAATAAAATCGGTGTTTCGCAAAAGCGAAACGATATATAAATAACAGCAATTTTTTATCTGTAGGGGAGAAAGACCCCTCCCTTACAATGTTGCCGAAAAATTTTGCTTAGCCTATATTTTTCCCTGTCTTGCTAAAATCCTGTTTATGATAGCAGAGTTAGACTTAATGCGGATAAAGTTAATAAGGAAGAACACAAAGCCAACCTGACCGAAGAGAATTTGTAATATCAGCATTCCAACGCTGCCGCTACGGTCGCGTGTGAAGGTGAAATCGTCGTAAATTGTGCCGATATACAAAGGTATCTTGCCTGCAATAACCTTCTGAACTATACCCGATACTATGTAGGTTGTAAAGGTAACAAAGGTTGAAGCGGCGTCGGACGCTGCGTATTCATCGCCCTCTACTGCTGAAACTATAATCATAATAAAAGAAATGGCAGAAACCACGATACCGAGTATCATCATTATAGTACCGCAAATTGACAGTGCCTTTTTCTCCCAGCGGAGAAGTCTGTGTGTGCCGTCTAAAAATTCCTGCTCTTCTTTGATAAGGTAATCCTCGTCAATATTCTGAGCAAAGGTGGGCATAGGGGAAGCTTCCGCAACAGGCATTTGCGCCACAACCGGCTCTTCTGCTACAGGTGTCTCTACTACAGGTGCCTCTGCTACGGGTGTCTCTGCTACGGGTGTCTCTACTACGGGTGTCTCTACTACGGGTGCCTCAGCTACAGGTGCTTTTGCTACAGCAACCGCTGTGCCGCAGGAGGAACAAAATTTGCTGCCCTCTATAATCTCTTTTCCACAGTTTGTGCAAAAACTCATATAAATTACTCCTTTTTAAGTTTCTTTTTATATACTAACATCTTTTTATTAAATTTTCAACAAAAAATTCGCAAATACTTCTCTTAAAACACAGAAAAATTTGATATATAAACCTTTACGCCTTTCACTTTTAATTGACAAAACAAAGCTCTTGTAATATAATGTCACAGGTTTGTGAATGGCGCTTTGCGCCATTTGGCGAGATAAATCCCAAAAAGGATTTGCGATATACTTAAACGTGTGATATATCTTCGATGCGATATGCCCTTGCGGGCGAGAAAAAAGGGGGGGAAGAACGTGAAAATAAAAAGATTTATAAAGAAAAACGCAGTCTTTTTAATAGCCTTTTTGGCGGCGGCGGTAACGGCGTTTTTTATACCGCCCGATAAAGAGTATCTTTCCTATTTTGATTGGGGCACACTTTCCTGTCTTTTTATCACCTTGGCGGTGGTGTGCGCACTTAAAAACATCAAATTTTTCACAATACTTGCCCGAAAACTAGTTACCTTTGCAGGTAATTTGCGAACACTTTTCTTAAGTCTGGTGGTTATAACCTTTATAGGCTCGATGATAATTGCAAACGATATGGCGCTTATCACCTTTTTGCCGCTGGGCTACTTTGCGTTAAGTGTTACAAAGCAGGAAAAATATATGGCGTATCTTTTCGTGCTTCAAAACATTTCGGCAAACCTCGGCGGAATGTTAACACCCTTTGGAAATCCGCAAAATCTATATCTTTACTCCTATTTTAACATTCCCACAGGCGAATTTTGTCTTATAATGCTACCCGCATTTTTACTTGCTATAGCGCTTTTAGGCGTTGCCTGTTTATTTGTAAAGCCCATAAAATTTGTAATTAACGACAGCTTTTCAGAAAAACTAAAAAAGGGCAAAACAGTGCTTTATGTAGCGCTTTTTATGCTGTCTGTCCTGATTGTTTTAAGGGTGCTTCCGTTTTGGATTGGCCTTATTTTAATCCCTGTTATCCTGTTTTTTACCGACCGTGATTCGCTTTTTATGGTTGATTACGGTCTGCTCGGCACCTTCTTCTTTTTCTTTATTTTTGCGGGAAATCTGGCGAGAATAGATGCGGTAAATTCTCTCTTTTCTGCACTGCTTGAAAAGGACACCCTGTTAGTATCAATACTTTCTTGTCAGGCTATAAGCAACGTGCCGTCGGCAATACTGCTTTCTCGCTTTACTACTGACTATCACGCGCTGCTTTTGGGTGTTAATATCGGCGGAACGGGTACTATTATCGCCTCACTTGCCAGTCTTATCACCTTTAGCGAGTTCAAAGTGTTGCATCCTGAAAAAGCAAAAAGTTATTTTGCGCTGTTTACGCTCGTTAATGCTATTTTCTTAATAATTATGACCGCCTTTGCGAAACTCAT